>CAJYBL010000136.1 GCA_913064995.1 uncultured Alphaproteobacteria bacterium | reverse complement strand
TCTCCAGCTACTTACCACGGCCGCAAATGGCCCAATGAAAGGCGTTCTTGGCGTCAATGAGCGCCCGCTCGTTTCGATTGATTTTAACCATGATCCGCATTCTTCGGTTGCCGACCTGACCCAAACGAGCGTATTGAACAAGCGTTTGGTGCGGGTGCTAGCTTGGTATGACAATGAATGGGGCTTTTCCTGCCGAATGCTGGATAATGCTGCCACCATTGGCAAATTTTTGTAAACACGGATAGACCTTCGCTGCAAACATAGCTATGCGAACAAGGATTTAGCGATGAAACTCAACGGAAATGCCGTCAAACCCGGCAATGTGATTGAACATAATGGTCGTCTTTGGACAGCCGTAAAAGTGGCGCATGTCAAACCTGGAAAAGGCGGTGCCTTTGCCCAAATCGAATTGCGCGATATCCGCGATGGCACCAAATTGAATGAACGCTTCCGGTCATCAGAAACGGTTGATCGGGTAATCCTTGACGAAGCTGCCTGTACCTTTCTTTATGATGAAGGTGACCATCTGGTGTTTATGCATTCAGAGACCTTTGAACAAATCAGCATCGTCAAAGACATGGTTGGCGAGCGCGCTGCCTATTTGCAAGATGGCATGGTTGTGACCATGTCCAGCCATGAAGGTGATCCAATTTCAGTTGAGCTTCCTGATACGGTTGTGATGGAAGTTGTCGAGGCCGATGCTGTTGTCAAAGGTCAAACCGCATCATCATCATACAAGCCCGCTATTTTGGAAAATGGCGAGCGTGTCATGGTGCCACCACATATCGAATCTGGCACACGCATTGTTGTGCGGCCGGAAGATGCAAGCTATGTAGAGCGTGCAAAGAATTAATTTTTGGAATTACAGGACTTTTTATGGCAACCCGCTCCGCCCTCATTAATGTCATGCACAAGGCGGCCACCGCCGCCAGCCGCAATATGCTTCGCGATTTTGGCGAAGTCGAAAATTTGCAGGTTAGCCGCAAAGGGCCCGCCGATTTTGTTTCCCGCGTTGACACCAATGCCGAACGCATCATCAAGGCTGAATTATCAAAGGCACGCCCCGATTGGGGATTTGAGATGGAAGAAAGCGGCATCACCGCTGGCGCCGATCCTGATGCGCCTTGCTGGATTGTTGATCCGCTTGACGGCACCACAAACTATCTTCATGGCATTCCACATTTTGCCATTTCGATTGCCCTTCGCGACAAGGGTAAAATCACCGCAGCGTTAGTCTTTGACCCGCTTCGCCATGAATATTTCTTTGCCGAGGCTGGATCAGGCGCCTATGTCAATGACCGCAGATTGCGGGTTTCCGGACGTCGCCAGATGGGCGAATCTATTTTTGCCACCGGCATTCCATTTATCGGGCGCGGCAGTGATGAAGACCATGCGCTTTTTGCCCGCGAATTATTCAATATTATGGGTGTCAGCGCTGGCGTGCGCCGTTTTGGTTCGGCCGCGCTTGACCTTGCTTATGTTGCCGCAGGGCGGTTTGACGGCTATTGGGAACATGGGTTGAAAAGCTGGGATATCGCCGCAGGTATCCTGTTGGTTCGCGAGGCTGGTGGCTTTGTGTCTGACTTTGCGTCGCGCGACCGGGTTTTGCAAAGCGGCGATGTGGTTGCTGGTAATCCGGCCATCCATGCCGAATTGCTTAAAAGTCTTGCCAAGGCGCGGGCATAAGCCCTCCTTCTTTTTCCTGTCAGATTTTGGAACACGGCCTAAAGGCTGTTTGGCTTTTGCTGCCCAGAATCAGGGTGGTTTTCGCGCCGTGATTGCAATTTCATCGGGCAAGACTTGCGAATATTCACAATCCTGCCATTGTTTCATGACAAAAATTTGAATTCTGTGAATTTTCGCGCCAGCCTGACAATTGCGATCATCCGCATAAAACTGCCGCGACCGACCATGCCTAGGAGATAAAATCATGGAAACCAACCCAAGACGTTATCTTGTCAGAATGTTCATCTTTTTGCTTGGGGTTGGCATTATTGCCGCGCTTTTGGCCTCGCCGTTACAAGCCGCCTTTATGGGGAACCCAGCATTAAATGGCGTTATTCTTGGCGCTTTTGGCATTGGTATTCTCTACATCATCCGGCAAACCCTGCGGCTGATGCCCGAACGCAATTGGCTTCTTGCGGTGAAATCCACTGGCAAGCTTGATCCACCCGAACGTCGCCCCGTTCTTTTGGCAACCGTTTATGCAATGCTGGCAGATTCGCGCCATGATGCGCAGCTATCGGCATTGTCACTTCGTTCAGTTCTTGATGGGGTGGCTGCCCGCCTTGATGAAGGCCGCGAAATTTCCCGCTATATGATTGGCCTATTGGTCTTTTTGGGATTGCTTGGCACCTTTTGGGGGCTGCTTCAAACGATTGGCGCCGTTGGGAATGTTGTTAGTTCAATCGACGCCAACAGCAATAATTTTGAGGCGATGATGGGGCAGTTGCGCATTGGACTTGATGCGCCGCTTTCCGGAATGGCAACCGCATTTTCATCTTCTTTATTTGGCCTTGCCGGTTCTTTGATCCTTGGGTTTCTTGACCTTCAGCTAGGCCAAGCCATGGGCCGGTTTTTTAACGAGCTAGAAGATTGGCTGTCGGCCTTTGCCCGGTTTAACGACAGCAGCCCATCATCAAACGCCGAACAGAGTGCACTTGCCAGCGGCATGAGCGAAGAAGCCGCCCGCGCGGTTATGGCTTTGTCGCAATCAATTTCAAATGGCGAGGATAACCGTGAACGCCTGCTAGAACACGTCTCACAATTGACTGGCACGATGGCGAATTTGAACGAGTCCTTGGCCGATGATCGCCGCATTCGAGACCATCTGGCGCAGCTAAACGCCAATATCATGCAGCTATCTGAAGATTTGCGCGCTGATCGAAACCGGCAAACCGATATTGTGGCCAGTGAATTGCGCGGCCTGTCCTCATCAATCGCGGCGATGATTGACGACAAAACGCGTCGTGGCAAAGGGGAATAGCCCCAATGGCGCTGGCACGAATTGGCAATGCGCGTCGGGTCGAAAACTTTACCTGGCCCGGCTTTGTTGACGCCTTGGCAACCTTGCTGATGGTGATCATTTTCGTGCTGATGGTCTTTGTGCTGATTCAGGTGAATTTGGCCTATCGTGTCTCTGGCCAAGATGCCACCCTTGATGAAATGCGCCAGCAATTGGCCTCGCTTGGCGAGCTGTTGAATATTGAGCGCCGTGCAAGCGCCGATCTTTCCGCCAATCTGGCGCAAATCACCATCCAGTTAAATGCCAGCAATGCCAATCGTGACGAACTGCAAGCCCAGTTGACAAGCGTGCAAACCGCCATTGCGGCGCGGAATAGCCAAATTGCAAACCTGACAGAAAAACAGGTCGATACCGAGGCCGCCCTTGCCGCCGCGCGGAACAGCCTTGAAGAACGTTTAGGCGCGCTGCAGCTTACCGAGGGGCAGTTGGCAATGGCAAAAGCGCAGAACCAGAGTGCCGCCAATCTAATTGACGCGTTGCGCGCCGAAACCACCGCGTCAAAAGCCGAGATTGCGAAAATGACCGGCGCCTTAGCCGCCTTGCGGCTTCGTATTGAAGAACTAACCAGCCTTCTTGCCGAAAAAGACCGGCAGGCAACGCGTGACAAGGTTGCCATTGCCAGTCTTGGGCGATCATTGAACAATGCATTGGCAAGCCGTGTTCAGGAGTTACAACGATTTCGGTCAGAATTTTTTGGACGGTTGCGTGACGTGTTGAAAGGGCGCGATGATGTTGAGATTGTTGGCGATCGCTTTGTCTTTCAATCTGAAGTTCTGTTTGCCCAAGGTCAGGCCGAAATTGCAGCCGAGGGTCAGGATCAGCTTGCCAAACTTGCGGTTGCCCTTGCCGATATCGCCACCAAAATCCCCGAAGATATAAATTGGGTTTTGCAGGTTGACGGCCATACCGATGACGTGCCAATCCGCGCTGGCCGCTATGCTGATAACTGGGATCTTTCAACCGAACGCGCGTTATCGGTGGTGCGCTTTCTCAATCAGCAAGGCTTGCCAGCCAACCGGCTAGCCGCCGCTGGATATGGCGAGTTTCAGCCACTTGATACTAATGACAATGACGATGCCCGCCGCAAAAACCGCCGAATTGAATTAAAAATTACCCAGCGCGTTGCTGTTAAGTAATTCGGCCCCGCCCTATTTCTGGATCATCATCAGATCTAAAATTTTTAAAACTTCCTTTTTTTGATTTTGTAATAGCTGATCTATAACCTTTAATTATGTATGCTTCCATTTTTCTAATTTCTAAGTGGTTTATTATTCATTAACAAATATTGAATTCTGTCTAAAGTTTTCTGATTACCTAAAAGAGAAAGCATAGCTTCTCTTTCTAAATCTAGTAAATATTGTTCACTCACCTGTTGAGGAGATGAAAGATCTCCACCCGTCATAACATAGGCGATTTTTCTTCTAATTTCTACGTCGTAATCTGACATATATCCTGCAAGTTTAAATTCATTAATTGCAGAGTACAACGTAGATAATCCAGCTCTTCCTAGAACTTCAATGTCTTGTCTAGATGATGGTGGAATATAACCAGTTTTAAGACTTAAAACTTTATTCTTTGCCATAGCAATATTTCTCA
>CAJYBL010000135.1 GCA_913064995.1 uncultured Alphaproteobacteria bacterium | reverse complement strand
CATGCATCGAATCGATGATGTAAAGATCGGTAACGCCTTTATGAGCAACCTCGACATTATCAAGGAATTGCGGAATAATACCTGTAACGCAACCATTGGCAGCAAGAACCCCATCGGCAACCGCGCCCATCAGACCCATTTTGCCGCCACCATAGACAAGCCCAAGACCGCGTGACCCGATCATTTGTCCCATTTGATAGGCAGAGTCTTTATAATGGGGATTTATGCCTGAGGCGGCGCCGGTAAAAACACAAATTTTTTTCATTGAAATTCCTTTAAATGCTAAGGCTGCAATTAACTAACGTTGAACCTTAACGCAATTAGCATTAGTCTGTTAACAGTCAATCATCAACAACCAGGAAACCACATCAGTGCGATCGATACTTTATATTCTGTTTGCGGTGGGCGGGGTGCTTGTTGCGATCGCCTTGTCGTTGGTGCTTCTTGACAATGAGGGTGGTCAACAGGTTAAGCCACAAAGCCCGTCAATTGAGCTGTCAAAATTGGCGGCTGGTAAGGCCAAAATATCCGGTGCTGGAAAGGATAACGGCACTAGCTTGCAGCCGCCCAATGCGACGCCTACAGCGCCTTTGACGATTGATCTGGCGCGTGTCAAGCCCGATGGCGCAGCGGTATTTGCTGGCACGGCGGCGCCAAATGCAAAAATCCGTATTTTTGAAGGTAATATTCTGCTTGGCGAAACAATTGCGAATGCAAATGGTGAATGGGTGATTGTGCTTGAAAAATCACTTGCGGCTGGCCAGCATTTGATCTCGGTTGCGATGGAACGCAGCGACGGAACAACCGAAATGGCCGATCGCAGTCTGGCTGTTGAAATTTATCAAGATACTGAAACCAAACCATTAGTGGCTCTCTTGCCGGAAACCGCAAGCGAGGTGCCGGTGCTAATCCAATCGCCTGATGATGTGGACACGGCCAAACCGGGCACAGCTGCCAGTGAGGCCGCTATGGCTGATGCTGCCAAGGCTGATGCTGCTATGCCCGAAACAACCGATGCAGCCCCAGCAAATTCCCAAGCCAAGAGCCAGATTGCTGCACTGGCACCAAGCGCGATTGTCTGGCGCGATGCAAGCCGTATTCTGATATCCGGCACAGCAAGAGGCGGCGTTCGGGTTGCGGTTAATGATGCCAAAGGGCAATTTGGTGAGGCGCTGGTTTTGGCAGATGGAGTGTGGCAGGTGGCTGGCAGTCTTGATATGGATATTGCGGTGAATCATCTGCGTTTTACGTTATTTGATGACGCCAACCATGCCATCGGCCGTTATGACCTGCCGATCAAAGCGCGTGATCTGGCCAAGGGACAAGACGGATCGCCGTTGGTCGTGGTGAATAAGGGCGATATGTTGTGGCGCATTGCCTATCACCAGTTGGGTGAAGGGGTTAAATATGTCGATATTGTTCGGCGCAACAAGCATGATATTGCCAACCCTGATCTGATTTACCCGAAACAGATCTTTGCCGTGCCGAAATCATCTGCTTCGGCATCTGGTAAAAATTAGGTGACCGATACCAGCTTTGCTATGGGCAGCAATGGCGCTGATATTGGAAATGAGGCAAGACATGACATTTATACCTGACTGGAAAATTGCCGATGATGGTTGGCCGGTGCTAGCGCTTGCCGGGATTGTGACCATTCTGACAAGCATGATTTTTTTGCCGCTTGGCTGTTTTTTCCTTGGCATTATGATATGGCTTGCCCACGGGCTCCGGCTGCCAAACCGGCAAACTAAAGCTGATGACCAGATCATTTATGCACCGGCAGATGGTGTTGTTCTGGATATTGAAACCGACCAATTTCCCAATGGTCTTGCAGGTGATGATGCCGTGCCCGCCAAACGCATCACCATTCAAACGCGTTTGACCGATACGCAATTACAAACAAGCCCGATCACCGGCCATATTGTTGAAAATTTGCTTCTACCCGGTATGTTTTGTAAGTGGGGGTTTGATCGCACTAGCTGGCAGGCGGCGCGTCTGTCAAATGAACGCCGCGAAATCCGTATTTGCGATGTATATGGCCGCGAAATCATGCTTGTCCAGCTTGGCAGCAAAACCGCGCGTCAGTTGATTTGCCGTCTGGCCGAAGGAAAATTTGTCCAAGCTGGCGCGCCGATTGGCATGGCGCGCATTGCCGGCGTCGTTGATGTCTTCGTTCCAGCAGAGTGCAAATTGCTGATTGAAACGGGCCAGCATGTGATCGCTGGTGAAACCGGCATTGCACAATTTGCCCGTAAACCAAGTGTAAACCGGAGTTAGAGCCAATGTTTGACGCTCAGCTTCGCCCCTTGATTGACCGGTTTTTAAACCCGATTGGGCGGGGGCTTGTGAGGCTTGGTGCTACTGCCAATCAGGTGACGCTGATCGGCGTGGCTTTTGGCTTGATTGCGGCCGGGTGTGTTGCCGCTGGCCTGTTTCATACGGCCTTATGGTTTGTTATTGCAAACCGTGTCATAGACGGGATGGATGGCGCGGTGGCACGTGCCAGCCGGTCAAGCGATTTTGGCGGCTATCTTGATATTGTTAGTGATTTTATCTTTTACAGTGCCATTCCACTGGCTTTTGCGGTGGCGCGGCCAGAAACCGCGCTTGCAGCAGCGTTCCTGATTTTCAGTTTTATTGGCACCGCCACTAGTTTTCTTGGCTTTGCCATTCTTGCCGAAAAACATCATGTCACCACCCAAATCCGCGGCAAAAAGGCATTTTATTATCTTGGCGGTTTGACCGAAGGAACCGAAACGATACTGCTGTTCCTTGCAATGCTGGTCTGGCCTGACTATTTCAGTCTAATGGCAATCATCTTTGGCATTTTATGCTGGGTGACAACTTGCACCCGCATCTATGCAGCATATCGCCAATTCAATGACTAGAGGCTTGGTTCCGTCTTCACGATCAAATGGAGCGGTTTTGGTCTTTAAGGAGCGCAGGATAAATGAAATTTGGAATTGGACAATCTACCGCGCGGGTCGAAGACCGGCGGCTGCTGATCGGCGCTGGCCGCTATAGTGATGATATTGCGCCCGGACAGGGCTTGCATGTGGCTTTTTTGCGCGCGCCCTATGCGCATGCGCATCTGCTGAATATTGATCTAGAGGAAGCGCGGCAGATGGACGGGGTTCATCTTGTCGCAACACAGGCCGATCTTGATGCCGATCACATTGGTGATGTTCTTTGCCAATATCGACCGCCCCTGATTGGCGGCGGTAAAATGCAGCTTGTAAGCAAGCCGGCGATGGTTCGGGATATCAATCGTCATGCGGGCGATATTGTGGCGATGGTTGTTGCTGACCGGCAGGAAACAGCCGATTCCGCAATTGAATTAATTGCCGCTGAATTTGAACCAATGCCAGCAGTTACCGATATTTACGAAGCGATGAAAGATGGCGCGCCGCAGCTTTATGATTGTTACCCCAATAACATTGCCTTTGAATGGGGGGCTGGCAAATTTGACGAGACTGAACGCGCCATGGACGCCGCGATTGCCGATGGCCATCAGATTATCGAGATCGATGTGGTAAATAGCCGCGTTGTGATCAATTCGATGGAAACCCGCCCGATGGTCGCTGCCCCTGGTGCCAAAGACGGCACATTGGATATCTGGTGTGGAACACAGGGCGTGGTTGGCATTGCCGAACAGATTGCCAAGGCGCTATCAATGGAACGCGTTGATGTAAGGGTTCAAACCGGCGATGTTGGCGGCAGTTTTGGCTTTAAGATCTTTCTGCATCCTGAACAAATCTGCATTGCATGGGCGGCGCGCCGCCTTGGGCAAATGGTGCGGTGGCAGCAGGGACGATCTGATGGATTCCTGTCGGATTTACATGGTCGTGATAACCGGTCTCGGGCGCGGGCAGCGATTGATAAAACAGGGCGTATTCTGGCGCTTCAAGTTACCGCCCATGCCAATATGGGAGCATGGCTGTCGAATTTTTCGACCTATATTCCAACGCTTTCGGGAAGCCGCACCCTGACCACCAATTATGATATTCAGGCGGCAAGCCTGCGGGTGATCGGCGTGATGACCAATACACCAGCGGTTGATGCCTATCGCGGTGCAGGACGGCCTGAGGCCAATTATTTGATGGAACGGCTGATGGATCATATCGCCGCTGAAACCGGCCATAGTCGGATTGATGTTCGCCGCGTCAATATGATTAAGCCAAGTCAAATTCCCTATGCGATGGTTTGTGGCGGCACAATTGATTCAGGTGAAATGACCGAACTATTCGATATGGCGCTCGCCACGGCTAATGTTGCCGGATTTGCCAAACGCAAGGCGGAATCGGCTGAAAATGGCAAGCTTCGCGGCATCGGCTTTGGTATGTATCTCGAGCAATGCGGCAATGGCGCTGATGAAGGTGTTGATATTGAATTTCAGGACGATGGGCGGGTTATCCTTCATGGCTCGCAGCAATGTAACGGGCAAGGGCATCAAACCACGGTAACGCAAATCTTGTCTGACCGTCTTGGCTATGATGCTGATCTGATTACGGTCAAACAAGGCGATTCCAACCGCAGCCCGCGTGGCACAACCGGCGGCGCGCGAATGACCGCGGTTCTGGGATCAGCAACAGCAGTCGCAGCGGCAAAGATTATTGACCTTGCCAAGCCTTTTGCTGCCGA
>CAJYBL010000134.1 GCA_913064995.1 uncultured Alphaproteobacteria bacterium | reverse complement strand
AGTTTGTGTCACTTTGGCACGACGCAATCGCACTTTGCCAATCTTTCCAAACGACTTAAACCATTTTAGAAGAGCTAGATTAAGGCTATTTTTTGCAAAACTCTTTTTCAATAATTCTAATTTTCGCACATATAGACGGTTAAAACCCGAAAATTACGCGCAGTAATCGCAAAAATCAATTCTGGCCAGAAGGATGGGTTTTGCCAGTCGCACGGTCGGAAACAGTGCGTTCCATCAGCGCGAGGAGACCCGCCATATCGTCGGGAAGCGGTGTTTCAAACTGCATTGCTTCGCCCGTAATAGGATGGGCAAAGCCAAGCCGCGCTGCATGCAGCGCCTGACGGCCAAAAGCGCGCATCTGTGACAGGCCGGTACGCGCCAGATTATCCGGCATTTGTCCCGAACGTGGTGCCCGCCCATATAATGGGTCGCCGATCACCCCATGATTGATATGCGCCATATGAACACGAATCTGATGTGTTCTGCCAGTTTCAAGACGGCATTCAATATGCGAACCAAAAGGTGGAAAACGGCGCAGCAATTGCCAATGCGTTACCGCGTTACGGCCTTTGGTGGTGATGGCTTGGCGTTTGCGATCATAGCTGGCGCGGCCGATTGGTTGGTCAATCGTGCCATCACGTTCAACACTTGTTCCCCAAACAAGCGCTTGATAGCGCCGGTCAATATCATGTGCGGCAAACATTCCGGTCAGGCCGTGATGCGCCGCATCTGTTTTGGCGACTACCATAGTGCCAGATGTGTCTTTATCAAGACGGTGAACTATACCCGGCCGCATGACCCCGCCAATGCCGGTAAGCGATGGCCCACAATGGGCGATCAGCGCATTGACCAAAGTGCCGGTCAACGACCCAGGTGCCGGATGCACAACCAGCCCTGCCGGTTTATTCAGGACGATTAAATGCGCATCTTCAAATAGAATATCAAGCGCGATATTTTCGGCTTTTGGCACGGCATCAACCGGAGGCGGTAAAATCAGCGCATAGCTTGCGCCGGGTTTGACCGGTGCTGACGGATCGGTTAGGGTGCGCCCATCTTCGCTTAGCTGCCCATCAAGGATCAGCGCTTTAATCCGGCTGCGTGACAAAGGCTGGCTTGGCGTGCCAAAATGGGCCGCCAGAAACCGGTCAACGCGGTCGGCAGGTATATCGTCAGCGGCAAGGTGAACAAGACGGGTTGTTGGATCGTCAGAGGAATAGGTCATGGATCAGGACAATAAAGCAAAAGCGGCAAATACAACAGCCCCACAATCATCTGAAACAAACACCGAAGCGCCATCGGCTGTTGTCCGGAATCTTGGGCTGATCAAGGCAATGGCCATCATCATGGCGGTTCTGATCGTGGCGGCATTGGCGGTCATTATCGTGACAATCTATAGCCGGCTTACCGCCGCCAATTCGGGCAAGGCAATCCAGCAAAATGAGCTTGTAATTCCTGCTGATAGCCGGATTACTGGTGCCAGCCTTGGCGCCAAGGGGCAAATGCTTGTCATTATCGAAGATAAAACCGGCCAGCAATTATGGCAGCTCGACGCGTCGGGTAAAATTCAGCGCAAAACCCGCATCGCGCCCCAGCCGTAAAATTCGCCAATCACGCCGGTGTTACCTATAGACCCAAATCGGATTTAGCCGATAAAAGCAGCCGTTCCAGCGGCATGTTGCTAAAGCTCCACACATCAAATCCGATCGCCAGCGGCAAAACATAATAACGAATGATAAACAGGATGCCGGCAGCGTAAAGCGGCAAAAGACGGCTGATAATAAAGGCTGGTTTGATCAAGTTGATCACGGCATAGATTGGGGCGTTTAGCCCACGCAACAGCCGTAACAGCGCAAAGCCACTATCTTCGTTCATCACAATGATCAGCAGAAAATGCACAAAGCTGGTCCACATCAAAAACCCAAAAGGCAGGTCAATCAAAATGCCGATTGGAGGGGTGGTTGTAATCATGTAAATGGTTCCAGATCGTGATCATCAAGGGGGCTGTATCTGGCACCATAAAAACCGAATAACGGGCGCGATGTAAGCCCAAGATCCTGCGCCCGCGCGATGGAAAGCGGCAATCCAAATTGATCGGGGGTGGTATATTGCGTTAAAAAAAGATACATAGGGACGATGTGATTGGTGGTTTGTGATTGCTGGGCTGAATTTGCCTGTTTTGACGCGCCACGCATCACTGCAAATGCTGTATCGAAAACCCCGACGCGACCCGAAAGAGAACTGGAAAAATCATGGCTAGCCATCAATATGTTTATGTAATGAACCGCTTAAGCAAGGCATGGCCCGGTGGTAAGGAAGTTCTGAAAAATATTAGCCTGTCATTTTTGCCAGGTGCCAAAATCGGCGTTTTGGGTCTCAATGGATCGGGTAAATCAACCTTGCTGAAAATCATGGCTGGAATCGAAACCGAATTTCAGGGTGAAGCATGGGCTGCCGATGGCATCAAGGTTGGTTATCTGGCGCAAGAACCTGAACTGGACCCAGCAATGGATGTGGCAGGCAATGTTCTTGCTGGCATGGGTCGTGCCAAACAGCTTGTTGACCGGTTTAACGAAGTGAGTGCGAAATTTGCCGAAGAAATGAGCGATGACGAAATGAATGCCGTCATTGCCGAACAGGCCGAACTGCAGGAAGAAATTGATGCCATTGACGCATGGGATCTAGAACGCAAAGCCGAAATTGCGATGGATGCGCTTCGCGTGCCGCCGGGCGATGCCGATGTCACGAAATTATCAGGTGGTGAAAAGCGCCGTGTTGCGCTTTGCCAGCTATTGCTTAGTGCGCCTGACATGCTGCTTCTTGACGAGCCGACAAACCATTTGGATGCCGAATCTGTCGCATGGCTGCAAAAATTCCTTCATGATTTCCCGGGCACCGTTGTCACCATTACGCATGATCGTTATTTCCTTGATGATGTTGCTGGCTGGATTCTTGAGCTCGATCGGGGAGCTGGTATCCCGTATGAGGGGAATTATTCGGGCTGGCTTGAACAAAAGCAAAAGCGGCTTGAACAAGAAGGCCGTGCCGATGATGCGCGGGTGAAATCATTGTCACGCGAATTGGAATGGGTGCGCGCTGCACCAAAGGCACGTCAGGCCAAATCCAAGGCACGGATCAATGCCTATGAAAAGCTGCTTGCTGATGATCAGCAAAAACAGGTTGATGTGGCGCGGATTTCGATTCCGGCTGGCCCACGGCTTGGCGATGTGGTGATCAATGCCAATGGGCTTCGCAAGGGGTTTGGCGATCGGCTGTTGATTGATGATTTGTCTTTCCGCCTGCCGCCAGGTGGTATTGTTGGGGTGATTGGCCCGAACGGTGCAGGTAAAACCACGCTATTCCGCATGATTACCGGCGATGAAGCGGCTGATGAAGGTGATTTTTCCGTTGGTGATACGGTCAAGCTTGGCTATGTCGACCAGTCGCGTGATGCGTTGGATGATAAGCAGACGGTTTGGCAGGTCATTTCAGACGGTATGGAAGAAATCGAGCTTGGCAAACGCACCATGCAATCGCGTGCCTATGTCGGACAGTTTAATTTCAAGGGCGGCGATCAGCAAAAAACCGTTGGCCAGCTATCAGGTGGTGAGCGCAACAGGGTGCATCTGGCGCGTATGTTGAAATCGGGGGCCAATCTGCTGCTTCTCGATGAGCCGACAAATGACCTTGATGTCGATACGCTTCGCGCGCTTGAAGAGGCGCTTTTGGAATTTGCTGGCTGTGCGGTTGTGGTCAGCCACGACCGTTGGTTCCTTGACCGGATTGCAACGCATATTCTGGCCTTTGAAGGCGACAGCCATGTTGAATGGTTTGAGGGCAATTATGAAGCCTATGAGGTGGATAAAAAGCGGCGTCTTGGTGCCGATGCCGATCGGCCAACCCGCATTAAATATAAGCCAATCTCGCGCTAGGTAGAAGATCTGAAAAGACACATATACTTCGCCTCTGAATAAAAAAGCCGGAATCCTCCGGCTTTTTTTAATGGCGGATTTTTGGGCAGATTTATGGCGCTTTATGGCGTTTGCGCATTGCCTCAATCAACGCTGAAAACCGGCCTTCATTCTGGCGGATGATGGTGATATTTTCCTGTTTTTGGGTCACCAGCATTGAGATGTTCTCGATTTCAACATCCAGAACCTTTGCCGGTGCCATCGCTGGTGTAATGACGCGCCAGCCAACTGAGACAGGCGGGCGCTTGCCGGTTAAGTCATTAAATGTACCGCGAACCAGAACCATCTTGTCACCCTTGGCCTGGCTATCAATTGTGGCAAAGCGTAGGCCCGTTAATTGATCAAAATTGCGAACGACGGTGGCAATCATAACATCACGCATGGTTTGGACATAATCAACGCGTTCTTGTTCATTGGCAGCGCGCCAATAAGGCCCGGCAGAAAAACGGGCAATGGCTGGTAAATCAAAATGTGTATCGAGAAGTTTTGTAATATTTTCGGTTCGTTTTTCAATATTGCCCGAGTCTGTTTCCAGATAGGCTTCAACTTCACTGATCATGCTCGTGATGACATTATTGGCAGCGGTAATCTGGTCGCTGGCACGCGCTGGCAAAGCGGTCAAAAACAGCGGTAAAAGACATAGACAAAAAAACCCACTGCGAATCAAAGGACGCAAATCAGAGGTCAAAATTATAATTT
>CAJYBL010000133.1 GCA_913064995.1 uncultured Alphaproteobacteria bacterium | reverse complement strand
GAAGTAGCAGAAGGAAAGGTGATTCGGCATAGCGGGGTAGCTAACAGCCGAGGATCGCCTCGGCGAGGTGGCTAATTCTAATAAGGCCGTCATCAATGTTTGGCTTAGGCAATAAAACCGTATCGGGCCATATCATGCATTGAACATAAAACCACAAGTACCAGAAATCTTATTAGAGAATATAAAAATTAGTGGCACTGAGAAATGGTGCTATACAAGTTATTGTTTTTTATAGATTTCACTTTTATTTTCAATCTACTAAATTTTTAGTTTGACAGTTATATTTCCATAATATTACGATATCCTTATCCGGCAAAGACCGGCTAAATTTTTCGGGAGGATATACTATGCGTAAGTATTTACTCTCTGCAACGGCGGCTTTGGCTGTCATTGCAGGGCATGGGGCTGCTATTGCCGATCAGGCAGCAGCCCAGAAATGGATTAACCAAGAATTCCAGCCATCGACCTTGTCAAAAGACGAGCAAATGGCCGAAATGAATTGGTTTATTGAAGCGTCAAAGCCTTATAGTGGCATGGAAGTAAATGTTTTATCCGAGGGCATTCCAACCCATGGATATGAAAGCGAAGTGCTGACCAAGGCGTTCGAAGAGATTACTGGAATTAAGGTGAATCACCAGATTCTGGGCGAAGGTGAAGTGGTGCAAGCGGTGCAAACGCAGATGCAAACGCAGCGCAACCTTTATGATGGGTATGTGAATGATTCTGATTTGATTGGAACCCATTCACGTTTGCAATTGGCGTATAACCTAACGGAACAAATGGCCGGCGACTGGGCTGCAACAACATCGCCCACTCTTGATCTAGACGATTTTATGGGCATTCAATTCACAACAGGTCCCGATGGCAACCTGTATCAATTGCCTGACCAGCAATTTGCCAACTTGTACTGGTTCCGCAAGGATTGGTTTGACGATGCCGATAACAAAGCGGCGTTTAAAGCAAAATACGGGTATGAGCTGGGTGTTCCGGTAAACTGGTCTGCCTATGAAGACATTGCCGATTTCTTTTCAAATGATGTGAAAGAAGTGGATGGCGTCGCTATTTATGGCCATATGGATTACGGTAAACGTGCGCCAGATCTTGGTTGGCGGATGACGGATGCGTGGCTGTCAATGGCTGGTACCGGTTCCAAAGGTGAGCCGAACGGTGTGCCAATTGATGAATGGGGCATTCGCATGGAAGCGGGATCGTGTAACCCTGCCGGTGCCTCTGTATCACGTGGCGGGGCGGCAAACGGCCCAGCGGCGGTATATGCGATCCGCAAATGGGATGAGTGGCTGCGCAATTATGCCCCTCCCGGTGCCGCATCCTACGATTTCTACCAATCTTTGCCAGCCTTGGCCCAAGGCAATGTGGCCCAGCAGATTTTCTGGTATACAGCGTTTACGGCAGATATGGTGAAGCCGCAGTCAGAGGGCAACAACACGGTTGACAGCGACGGCAACCCCTTATGGCGGATGGCACCTTCACCGCATGGCCCATATTGGGAAAAAGGCCAAAAGGTTGGCTATCAAGATGTGGGATCTTGGACATTCTTAAAATCCACCCCATCTGAGCGTGCGCAAGCGGCCTGGCTTTACGCGCAATTCGTGACGTCAAAAACCATCGATGTGAAAAAATCACATGTCGGTCTGACATTTACGCGCGACAGTTCGGTCAACCATGCCTCGTTCACCGAGCGTGCTCCAAAACTGGGGGGCTTAGTCGAATTCTATCGCTCACCTGATCGCGTCGCTTGGTCACCCACAGGGATCAACGTTCCTGATTATCCAAAGCTGGCCCAAATTTGGTGGCAGCAAATCGGAGATGTGAACTCAGGCGCGTTTACGCCACAGGAAGCGATGGATCGCTTGGCCGAAGAAATGGATATCACCATGGCCCGGATGCAAGCTGCTGATGAAGCTGCCAATGTCTATGGCGGATGTGGTCCTCGGTTGAATGAAGAGCAAGATCCATCTGTGTGGTTGGGTAAAGGCGGCGCGAAAGCGAAGCTGGACAACGAAAAACCACAAGGTCAGACGGTAAACTATGATGAACTCGTAGCCCGTTGGAATAAGTAACATGGTTTGGCCCCACCTAAATGGGGCCAATTCAGGCCAGAGCTCTTGCCAAGCTCTGGCTGTTTCATAATGATACACAAAAATCGAATACAGAAAGATAACCAATGACCTTAGAGCTGAGAGGGGCGAGTAAAGTGATCCGCGGGATCACGCATATCAAACCAACATCGCTGCTTTTTGAACCGGGTCACTTTAACGTACTTCTTGGTCAGACAGGATCTGGAAAGACCTCGATGATCAAATTGATGGCGGGTTTGGACCCTTTGGCAACGGGACAAATATTGATGAATGGAGAAGATGTTTCAAAGCTGTCAACGCAAAAGCGAAATATCAGTTTGGTGCATGAGTTCTTTGTGAATTACCCCCATATGACCGTTTTCGACAATATCGCATCCCCGCTGCGCGTAGCGGGTATGGCCAAGTCAGAAATCGCTGGGCGTGTGGAAGAGGCGGCGGATATTTTACAGCTGCGCCCAATGTTGGCGCGCCGCCCCCATGAATTAAGCGGAGGCCAACAACAGCGCTGCGCTTTGGCGCGCGCCATTGCCAAGGAAAGCCGCACGGTGTTTTTAGACGAACCGCTTGCAAATCTGGATTATAAGTTGCGCGAAGAACTGCGCGAACAATTGCCTGAATTATTCGCAGGGCGCGGAGCTGTGGTGGTATATGCGACTTCTGAGCCAGAAGAGGCGTTGCTGTTGGGCGGAAAGACGGTGCTTATGGATGATGGGGTTACAACCCAATTCGGTCCGACGTCCGAAATTTACCGTTCTCCGCAAAGCCTTGCCGCAGCTCGGGTCTTTTCCGACCCTCCAATCAACACAGCCATTATTGTTAAAAAAGGCGCTTTGGCGCAAATCGATAATGGGCCCAGTTGGCCGCTAAGCGGAGACGCGGCTGTTTTGCCAGATGGTACTTACACAATGGCAATTCGCCCCCACTACGTTACCCCTACGACCCAAAATGCGCAAAGCATCGCCGTTCCAGGGCGCGTTTTGGTAACAGAATTATCCGGCTCGGATTCCAGTGCGCATTTCCAAATGGGCGCAGATAGCTGGGTGTCTCTTGCCCATGGCGTCTACCGTTATCATGTGGGGCAGGAGCATGAATTTTTCATGGATGTCAGCCAAGCATTTTACTTCGACCCGGATGGGAGGTTTGTTGCCTGATGGCCAAAATAACGCTGTCTAAATTGCGCCATTCTTATTTGCCTCACCCTGCAAATATTCAGGATTATGCGCTCAAAGAAATCGACCTTGATTGGCAAGATGGTGGCGCCTATGCGCTGTTGGGGCCGTCGGGATGCGGAAAATCCACCTTGCTGAATATTATTTCGGGGTTGTTAAAACCTTCATCGGGGCGCATTTTATTCGATGATCGCGATGTCACCGATCTTCCACCTGATCAACGCAATATCGCTCAGGTTTTCCAATTCCCAGTCATTTATGACACGATGACGGTGCGCGAAAACTTTGCTTTTCCGCTGCGCAATCGCGGCGTCGATGAAGACAAAATTGCCAGCCGGGTGGTGCAAATTGCCGCCTTATTAGAGGTTGAAGACATGCTCGATATCCGGGCATCAAATCTATCTCCCGATAATAAGCAAAAAGTATCTATGGGGCGCGGTTTGGTGCGCGAAGATGTGAATGTGGTGATGTTTGATGAGCCTCTGACCGTCATTGATCCTCATTTGAAGTGGAAATTACGGTCCAAACTTAAAGAACTGCATCAGCGGGTTGGGGCTACGATGATTTATGTCACGCATGATCAGACAGAAGCTTTGACATTTGCCGATCAAGTGGTGGTGATGCAGGAGGGCGAGGTTGTACAAATCGGCACCCCAGTGGAATTATTTGAACGTCCACAGCATGTTTTCGTAGGGCATTTCATCGGATCTCCGGGCATGAATATCCTGCCGGTCACGCTAAAAGATGGCGATGTGCTTTTTGAAAACCATGTGATGGCGTTGGAAGGCCCTGTAATTGGATCAGGCGGCCAGCTTCAATTGGGAATACGTCCGGAATTTATTTCCTTTGCCGATCAGGGCATTCGGGGCCAAGTTCATAAAGTTTCTGATGTTGGGCGTCATTCCATCGTAGAAGTTGTTGTCGGTTCCAGTCATGTCAAAGCCGTTGGTGCAGGTCAGATGCCCGCGAAAGGCGATTGGGTAAATTTGGCATTTCGTCAAGATCAAACGCGGCTTTATCGGGATGGTTGGATCGCAACGGAGGCACAGGCATGAAAACTGAAAATCAGAAAGCATGGTTTTTTGTTTTGCCTGTTTTATTGTTGGTCGCCTTTAACGCGTTGGTTCCAATCATGACGGTTGTGAATTATTCGGTGCAAGAAACCTTTGGGAATAATGTATTTTTTTGGCAGGGGGTAGATTGGTTTGAGCAAATATTGCGCTCTGAGCGTTTCCAAGCCGCGTTGGGGCGGCAATTCTTATTCACAGCGTCAATTTTAATTATTGAAGTGCCGTTGGGCATTATCATTGCACTTTCTATGCCGCGCCAGGGGATCTGGGTTTCGGTTTGCTTGGTCATGATGGCGTTGCCGATGTTGATCCCATGGAATGTGGTTGGGGCCATGTGGAATATTTTTACCCTGCCTGACATCGGCCTCTTGCGACAGTTGATGA
>CAJYBL010000132.1 GCA_913064995.1 uncultured Alphaproteobacteria bacterium | reverse complement strand
GCATCCAGCTCGGTAGGAACTTCGGCAACAGCGGTCAGAGACCAAGGCTGGTCAGAAATTGGCACTGGCGCCGATTCATACCAACGTGATAGCGCCGATAAATGCACCCCCTCGTCAGCAAGCGCTAATACGGCCGCAATGCAGCCTTCGCGTGGGCTTGCATAGCCATCCGGTGTCAGGTTTGCACCAAGTCCGATAAAAAGTCGGGAACCCATGATTTCGTCCATATTTATGCCGCTGTTATCACTGAAACAGGTGGTAGCATAATTTGTCGCGATTATCATCCACACAAACATGCAGCTTTTTTAAAAACATGCCTTCACCCGTCATCTGGTGGCAAATTTTTCAAAAAAGCTGCATTTTAATGCGGTTTAATCTTGAAAAATGCCAATCGGTTCTATTCGATGAAAATATAACATTAAATTAAATTTTGTAATTTATATCTTTTGGATATTTCTCATGAGACCTGAAAAAACAGCACTTTTTATTGATGGTTCGAATTTTTATGCCGCAACACGACTGCTAAATATGGATGTCGACTATGCCAAGCTTCATGCCCATTTTAGCCAAAACGCAAATTTGATCCGCGCCTATTATTACACCGCCCTTCCCGAAGATCAGGAATTTTCGCCGCTACGGCCATTGATTGACTGGCTGGATTACAATGGATTTGCCGTTGTCAGCAAATTAACCCGTGAATTCACTGATCCTGAAACTGGCAAAAAACGTACCAAGGGCAATATGGATATGGAACTTGCCCTTGATATGCTGAAATTGGCACCACATATCGATCACGCCATTTTATTTTCGGGTGATGGCGATTTTTGCCGCCTTCTAGAAGATGTGCAGAGCATGGGTGTTAGGGTGTCGGTAGTGTCGACGACCAAAACCTCGCCGCCAATGGCAGCCGATTCATTGCGTCGGATGGCCGATATATTTATCGAGATGGAGCAACTTCGCAATCAGATTGCGCGGCCGTTACGCCAAGCCGAGACTGTGCCAGTCTAGAATGACAGGGCAAATGCCTAGCTATTACGACTGCGCAGCAAACGCGCCTTGTCACGGCTCCATGTCCGGTCTTTATCGGCCTGGCGTTTATCTTGCTTTTTGCGTCCCTTGGCCAGACCAATCTGAATTTTAGCAATACCACGATCATTGAAATACATGGCCAATGGCACCAAAGTCATGCCTTCGCGCCGGATCAGGCCAAGCATGCGGTTCCGTTCGCGCACCTTCACCAATAATTCGCGCGGCCGTTTTGGTTCGTGATTCACACGAGCTGGCTCATAAATTGGAATATTGGCATTGAACAGCACTAGACGCCCATTATCCTCACCAGCATAAGACTCGGCGATGCTGGCGCGTCCGCTTCGCAGTGACTTGACCTCACTGCCTTGCAAAATCAGACCAGCTTCGATTTTTTCTTCGATTTGATACTCATGCCGCGCCTTGCGGTTTTCCGCAATTCGTCCAGTCGAGATAGTGCCTTTGGCCATGATATATCCGATCAAGCTGGCACAGGCGCCAGCAATATCCCTAATTCAGCAAACCTGCACTGCGCAGGGCGGCTTCGACACGGGCTTTGCTTGCCGGTGCAATCTCGCATAGCGGTAAACGCGTTTCGGCACTGCAAATCCCAAGCAATTCAGCAGCATATTTCACTGGACCCGGGCTTGCTTCACAAAACATCGAATCATGAAGCGGCATCAGACGTTCATTTATGCTTTGCGCGGTAGCAATGTCGCTAGCCGCCCAAGCGGCATGCATTTCGCTCAATAATTTTGGCGCGATATTCGCCGTAACCGAAATACAGCCATGCCCGCCTGCTGCCAGATATGGCAGGGCGGTTGCATCTTCGCCAGATAATTGCGCAAAATCAGCACCAAGAAGATTGCGAAGTCGTGTTGGACGCCCAACGTCGGCAGTGGCATCCTTGATCCCCTTGATATTGGCATGATTAGCAACCAAACGTGCCATGGTCGCATCGTCAACCTTCACAATTGACCGGCCGGGAATATCATAAACGATAACCGGCACTGAAACGGCCTTGGCAACGGCTGAAAAATGTTGATGCAGCCCTGCTTGGGTTGGCTTGTTATAATAGGGGCTGACGATCAGAACCGCATCCGCGCCAGCCGCCACGCCATGTTTGGCAAGCCGCACCGCTTCGGACGTGCTGTTTGATCCAGCACCGGCAATGACCGGCACACGGCCAGCGGCCTGTTTGATACATAGCTCGACAACAAGATCATGCTCTTCATGTGACAATGTCGGTGACTCGCCGGTTGTCCCAACAGGGATCAGCGCGGCAGTACCATTTTCAATTTGCCAATCAACCAGTTTGCAAAACGCGTCTTTGTCGATCTGCCCATTTTTAAAAGGCGTGACAAGAGCGGTGCAAGAACCGGAAAAAACAGCGTTTGTTGATGCTGGTGACATTGTTCATCTCCTTACGGCACAAAGCCGATATCATATTGCGGTAAAATAGGCATGCCGCAAGATAAACACAAGCCAACAATTGCTGTCATTTACGAGTTGCAGGGATATGGCCGCACCCTGCCCCCGTACCGCCCGCCAATATGCCCCAACAACATTTCCAAACAACATGTCCTAGCTTGATTGACCTTATTTCACAAAGGATCTAATTTTGCGCGACATAATCTTTGTTTGGAAACATCACAAATGACAAATTCAACGTCCCTGCCGCAAACCGCCAACGGCGCGCTTCAAATCGACCTTGCCACCATCGAAACCGCTGCCGACCGGATACGGCCACATATTTTCAAAACGCCACTTTTGGAATCCCCGCGGCTCAATGATTTTTTGGGGCGCCGCCTTCTGGTGAAAGCCGAAGCTTTGCAACATACTGGGTCGTTCAAATTGCGCGGCGCAACCAATGCGGTTTGGAGCCTTGACGATGGTGTTCGCCATGTTGTGGCCTTTTCCAGCGGTAATCACGCTCAAGGCGTTGCCCGCGCCGTTACCACACGCGGCCTAAAAGCCACCATCATCATGCCCGAAGACACGCCAGCGACCAAAATTGAAGGCACAAAGGCCTATGGCGCCGAAGTTGTGACCTATGATCGCTATACGGAATCACGCGAAGAGATTGGCGAGGCCCTAAGCCAGAAATATAATGCCAATCTGATCAAACCCTATGATGATGTTCGGGTGATTGCTGGACAAGGCACGGTTGGGCTGGAAATCGCCCGACAAGCGAGCGTGATGGGCGTTGTTCCCGATGCGCTGATCTGTTGTTGTGGCGGCGGTGGCCTGATTGCAGGCACCAGCATCGCGCTTCATGCGCATTTTCCCGAAACCAAAATCTGGTGCGCCGAACCGGAATTTTACGATGATACGAAACGATCATTAGAAACCGGCAATATTGAAAGAGCGCAAACCGACAAAACATCAATTTGTGATGCGATAGTAACGCCGGAACCCGGGCAATTGACCTTTCCGGTGAATCGCAAACATCTGTCAGGCGGTGCCGTTGTCAGCGATCAGCAAGTGTTAAAAACCATTGCAACGCTGTTCAAACATCTGAAAATCATTGTCGAACCGGGCGGTGCTGTTGCTGTTGCTGCGGTTTTGACCGGACAGACACCCACCGGTGCCGATAATATCATTGCAGTGGCGTCAGGCGGCAATATTGATCGTAATATGTTTAAACGCGCGCTTGATGAAGAGCCATTTTTCTAGAGATCGCGTAAAATCGTTAGAAATCGGTTGGTGCGCCACCTTCGGCTTTGCGCCGGTTGACGAAATCCAGCAATTCATCATGAATGCCGCTATCCATTGGCGGCGGCGTATATTCGGCCAGAACCTGTTTGAAATGGGTGTTCGCGCGCTGATGTGCCCATAGCCCGCCAGCATCCTCCCAATTTTCAAAATTCCGCCAATCGGACAAAAGCGGCGTGTAAAAAGCGTCGCGATAACGTTCTTGGGTATGGTCACATCCAAAAAAGTGACCATGCGGCCCAACCTCGTCGATTGCCGAAACCGCCAGTGAAGCCTCATCAACAATAATTGGGCGTTGTGCATAGATGATCTGTTGCAGCATTTCGCAATCAATGACAAATTTCTCAAAACTGGCAGATAGGCCACCTTCCATCCATCCGGCAGCGTGATAGATCAGGTTTGCCCCACCTGAACAGCTGCCCTGGAGTGAAAAGGCCGATTCCCACACCGCCTGTGCATCAAGGACATTGGCCGCATTCGCGTTTGACGCCCGAAACGGCAAATTGTAATGGCGTGCCATCTGTCCCGATATCTGCATTGCCCTGACAAATTCGGGCGTGCCAAAGGCTGGTGCGCCGGTTTTCATATCAACATTGCTGGTAAAGGCGCCATAAATTACCGGCGCGCCCTCACGGACCGATTGCAACAAGGCAATCGCGGCAAGCGCTTCGGCATTTTGCTGGACAATCGCACCAATAATGGTGACCGGTGCCATCGCACCGGCAAGGGTAAAGGGCGATATCACCACCATTTGATTGCGTGCTGCCATGCGCATGGCACCATCAAGCATTGGCCAGTCATGTTTGAGCGGTGATGTTGAATTGATATTGGTGAACATGCGCGGTTTTGCTTCAAATTCATCATGGCTTAGCCCGCTAGCGATGCGCACCATTTCCATCGCATCTTCGATTCGTTCAGTGCCAAGCGAATAGGCATGAACAACCTTGTCAGTCAGGATTAATTTGTCATACAGGCAATCAAGATGCCGCACTGATGGGTGCATATCCAAAGGTTCAACAGGATAGCCAC
>CAJYBL010000131.1 GCA_913064995.1 uncultured Alphaproteobacteria bacterium | reverse complement strand
CATTTTTAGTAAGACGATAGCAAGCTTGGCAGCTTTGGTAAAAGCCTGTAAGAAAATGACATGAATAAAAAACGTGAAATAAATTCTTCTTATCACTAACCTACTGGAAAAAGGACATTATCTTGTTCGTTCTGATCGATAATTACGACAGCTTCACATGGAATTTGTGGCATTTCCTGTCTGATCTTGGCGCTGAGGTCGAAATTCAGCGCAATGATGCGATGTCAGCTGATGAAGTGATTGTCCGCGATCTGGAAGGGATTATTATTTCACCGGGCCCGGGAACGCCGCAAAATGCCGGCGTAACCATAGATCTGATTCGCGCCGCCAAAGATGCCGGAACGCCGCTTCTTGGGGTTTGTCTTGGGCACCAAGCGCTTGCCGCGGCCTTTGGTGCCGAAATCAAACGCGTTGATCCGCCAGTGCATGGCAAATTATCAATGGTCGAAAAAACCCGAAGCAATGCTGTAAAAAGCGATGTTCTGGCGTTATGCCCTGATGCGTTTCCGGTGACGCGCTATCATTCACTGGTGGTTGACGAGGCCACCCTTCCCGCCGAATTGACCGTAACCGCCCGCACCAAAGCGGGGGCAATCATGGGGATTTCGCATAATAATGCCGAACTTCACGGCGTTCAGTTCCATCCAGAATCAATCGCCTCAGTGGCAGGCTATCGCATTTTAGCGCAATTTCTTGAAATCTGCGGTCACGGCATTACGTCGGGCGAAACGCTTGACCGGCTTGAGGCGCAAATTCTGCGGCTTGACCAGCGCTTTCCCGATCAGATGCACGCCTAGGCTTTTCACCCAAGATTTGTGTCCCAAGTTTACTGGCCTGTTAATCGTGTCTGGCTTTTGCGGCGTTATCGGCGAAAAACAATCACCGCCATATCAACCAGATCACCCTTTTCACCATTGGCGCGATGGAGCCGCCGTGCCTGTTCAGGATAACCGACAATATCAAATCCAGCCGCTGACCTAACGATGATACATTTCAATATGTTGGATCCGGTATTGCGAAGGTCATGCGCCTCGCCCCCAGCCAGATAGGCAATAAAACACCAGCTTCGACCTGCAAAACCTTATCGCCAATGCGCGCTGTTCCAGTACCTTCAAGGATATAGCCACATTCTTCTTCGCAAAGATGCTGGTGAAGGGCACAAGGCGCCGACCCGATTGGCACCTCAATCAGATGAAAGCCCAATTTGGTCAATCCAGCGATGTCGCCAAGCGGTTTTTTTCAGATGCCGCGCATCGCGGTCCAAAAAATGCCTGTTGTCCTGACCGACCATTTTGGCAATTTCGGTTCTTGTGACAAGTTGTTTTCGTGTCATGATCCCATCTCCTTATAGAAACCACCGGATCAATTTAAAATGTCTAAGGGTTTTTACGACACGGCCGGATCTCAGCCAGCTTTGCCCCTTGATAATCAGCCACGCTCAATTGAAAGCCATGCCTTGCATTGCGCAGTCTTGAACAATATAGTCTGACACAAGAAATTGGCACTTTGCCCAAGGCTATATGGCTGTAAGGCTGGCACAAATCGCCCTATAAAAGAAATCCCCGATAAAGGAAATTATGGGTCATGTCTGATATTGTGAAATCATCTTTAACAGCGCTTATTGCTGGCGAACGGCCAAGCACAAGCGCGATTCAAGCCTGTTTTACCGCAATCATGGATGGTGATGTTGGCGAAGCCCAGATGGCAGCCTTTTTAATCGCGCTGAAAATGCGTGGTGAACAGGTCGATGATATCGCCGCGGCGGCAAGCGTCATGCGCGACAAGGCGCTGACGATTCAGGCAAGCGACGATGCGATGGATATTGTCGGCACTGGCGGCGATGGGTTTGGCACTTATAATATTTCGACAGCTAGCGCCTTTGTCATTGCAGGATGCGGTATTCCTGTTGCCAAACATGGCAATAAGGCCGTGTCGTCAAAAAGTGGTGCAGCCGATGTTTTATCGGCGCTCGGGATCAAGCTTGATTGCGATATGGCGCTTGTTGAACGCGCGTTGGCTGAGGCCAATATTGCCTTTTTGATGGCACCGCGCCATCACGCGGCGATGCGTCATGTTGCGCCTGTTCGAGCCGCGCTTGGCGTGCGAACCATTTTTAATCTTTTGGGCCCCTTATCCAATCCAGCGCTTGTCAAACGCATCATGGTTGGTGTTTTTGACCAAAGCTATTGCGCGCCCTTTGCCCATGTTCTGGCACGTCTTGGTACCAACCATGCCTGGGTGGTTCATGGCGCCGACGGGCTTGATGAGGTTAGCACAACCGGCAAAACGCATGTTGCCGCCCTTGTTGATGGCAAAGTAAACGAATTCACCATTTCGCCTGAAGATATCGGCTTACCAACCGCCCGACTTGACCAGCTTCGTGGCGGTGATGGCGAGCATAATGCACGCTATCTTCGCGCCCTTCTTGAGGGCGAAACCGGCCCTTATCACGATATTGTTTTATTCAACGCCGCCGCTGCATTGGTTGCCGGCGGGCATGTAGCTGATTTACAGCAGGGAGCAAAAATGGCCAAGGCGTCAATTGACTCGGGCAAGGCACTTGCCGCGCTTGATGGTTTAATCGCCATCACCAATGGAAAGGCCTGATCTGATGGAAAATGTATTGGCCACCATCATTGATGAAAAACATAATGAAGTTCGCGCGCTTGCCGGTGCGACCAGCTTTGCCGCGCTTGATCAGGCGGCGAAGGCGGCGTCACCAGTTCGTGGCTTTGCCGCGGCTTTGGCGCGTGACAGTGCCGATGGCTATGGGTTGATTGCCGAGCTGAAAAAAGCCTCACCATCAAAAGGGTTGATCCGCGCCGATTTCGATTCGGCAAGCCTGGCAAAAGCTTATGAAGATGGCGGCGCAAGCTGTCTTTCGGTGTTGACCGACCGAAAATGGTTTCAGGGCGCGCCCGAATTTTTGGTTGCGGCGCGCGATGCGGTTACCCTTCCCGTTCTACGCAAAGACTTTATGGTTGATCCTCTGCAGATCGTTGAATCACGTGCGCTGGGTGCTGACTGCATTTTGCTGATCATGGCCGCACTTGATGATGCGCTGGCGGCCGAGCTGGAATCGGCTGCCCTTGATTATGGGATGGATGTTCTGATCGAATGTCATGATCCGGCTGAACTGGCGCGGGCGGCGAAATTACGATCGCCTTTGATGGGAATTAATAACCGCAATCTAAAAACCATGGACATATCGCTTGATGTTGGCGCGGCGATGCTTCCTGACTTGCCAAAAGACCGGATTGCGATTGCTGAAAGTGGCTTGTTCACATCAGCAGATCTTGCAAGGATGGCGGCTGCTGGCGCACGCTGTTTCTTGATTGGCGAATCTTTAATGCGTGCCGATGATGTTGCTGCGGCAACAAAAACCATTCTGGCCAATCCTGTTGCCGGTTAAAATGCGCTTTGATGTGAAGGAAGAAAATGGCTATGGCTGAATTTACCCATTTCGACAATGACGGCAACGCACATATGGTTGATGTTGGCAGCAAAGCCGACACCAAACGCATTGCCATTGTAAAAGGGCATATCCGGATGCAGCCTGAAACTTTGGCCATGATTAACGATGGAACTGCCAAAAAAGGCGATGTTCTGGGGGTTGCTCGGCTGGCTGGCATCATGGGGGCAAAACAAACCTCAAATCTGATCCCGCTATGCCACCCGCTTGGGCTTGACCACGTTCATATTGATCTGGTGCCAGACGCAGCCTTGCCCGGCGTGCAAATCACCGCAACCTGCGCCGTATCGGGACCAACCGGTGTGGAAATGGAGGCGATGACCGCTGTTTCGACGGCCGCGCTGACCGTTTATGACATGTGCAAGGCGGCTGATCGCGGTATGGAAATTGGCAATATTCGGCTGACCCATAAATCAGGCGGTAAATCAGGCGTTTATGATGCCGAATAGGCCAGACGAAGCAAAATCAGACAAAAAACCGCCCCTATTGCCGGTTGCCCAGGCCTTGGCCGCCATTTTGGCGCCATTACCGCAAACAAACACCACAACAAAACCGCTTGATAAGGCACTTGGCTTCACTCTTGCCAAAGACCTTGTTGCGGTTCTTACTTTACCGCCACAGGCGGTATCGGCGATGGATGGCTATGCGGTTAGGGCTGCTGATGTGACGTCATTCCCTTGTAAATTAACCCGCATTGCTGAATCCGCTGCCGGTCACCCTTGGACAGGTAAAATCGGTGCTGGACAGGCAGTTCGTGTTTTTACCGGCGCGGCGATACCGGATGGCGCCGATACAATCGTCATTCAAGAAGATGTCGATCCGGTCGTCGAACAGGACAATGTTGAGATTACCGTTCGCAGTGCAGAAATTACCGGTCGCTATATCCGCCCTGCCGGTCTTGATATTAGCGCAGGTCAGGTAATTTTACCCGCCGGAACATTATTGTCGGCACGGGCAATTGGATTGGCCATTGCCGCTGGTCTCACCAATGCATCGGTGCGGGTGCGCCCACGTGTTGGGGTGTTATCGACTGGTGACGAATTGGTTTCCCCCGGTGAATTGCCAGGCCCTGGTCAAATTATCAGCTCAAACGCCGGCTTTCTTGCCAATTTTGTAAGTGTATGCGGTGCCGAAGCAGTCGATCTTGGCATTGCCCGCGATGTGCCGGGTGCCATGCTTGATGCAGTGCGGCGTGCCGGCAACCTTGATCTTGTTGTGACCACTGGCGGCGCTTCGGTTGGCACGCATGACCATATTGTATCAGATCTTGGAAGCAGTGGGCAAAATACGCTTCATTTCTGGAAAATTGCCATGCGCCCAGGG
>CAJYBL010000130.1 GCA_913064995.1 uncultured Alphaproteobacteria bacterium | reverse complement strand
TTCTGGCCTTCCTGCGCCTCGGTATGCGTCAACATTCACTGTAGTAGTGCAGATGCCTTTAACATTTGTGTAGATCGCTGGGATATCATAAAGACCCGAAAGTAACGTTCCGTGAAGGTAAGTTGGCGTTACCATGGCAAAAGCAGACAAATAGGCGCCGAGGTTTGCAAGTGTATCGACCCTTAGCCCAATAATTCTGTTGTTTTTGTCGAGGGCAAGCTTGACCTCGCTTATGTGATCTCGCCCATGTGCATCGCCAAGAAAGGCTTGTGTTCTGTCGGCGGTCCATTTTACCGCGCGTCCAAGCTTTTTTGACGCCCATACACAAACGGCTTCTTCAGGATATACATAAATTTTTGATCCGAATCCGCCGCCAACATCCGGAGCCACAACACGAAGCTTTGATTCAGGAATATTCAACATGAACGCGCCAATAACAAGGCGGGTCAGCTGGGGGTTTTGCGATGTGGTGAAAAGCGTATAGCGTCCATCGCCAGTGTCATAATCGGCAACAGCGGCGCGTGGCTCCATCGCATTTGGAATCACCCGGTTATTTCGAATGTCAACATTGACAATCGTTGCGGCCTTGTCAAAGGCGTCATTGGTGGCCGCTTCGTCGCCAAGCTCCCAATCAAAATAGGTGTTATTTTCCATACCATCGTGGATTTGCGGGCTATCCATTGCCGTTTTCAGATCGGTGATCGCCGGCATTTCTGAATAGGTTACATCGATAAGTTCAGCCGCAGACATTGCTTGTTCAAGGGTTTCTGCAAACACCGCTGCAACATGATCGCCAACATATCGTACCCGTCCATTTGCAAGGATTGGGTGCGGTGGCTCAGACGGGGCCGAGCCGTCTTTATTAGTCGGTACCCACCCACAAATAGGGCCGCCTAGATTATCGGCAGCTACATCTTCGCCTGTCAGAATTGCCGCGACACCAGACGCTTTTTCAGCTTTCTGCTTGTCAATGGAAACAATGTCCGCAAATGCGACAGGAGAGCGGAGGAAATAGACGTGAAGCTGGCCTGCCCGATTGATATCGTCTGTGTAATTTCCTTTTCCGATTAAAAATCTTTTGTCTTCTTTACGGCGAACAGATGCGCCAATTCCCTGATTTACAGTTCCTTCTGGCATTTCACCCTCCCATTTTTCCAGCAGCGTCCTGCACTGATTTCACGATATTGTGATAACCGGTACAGCGGCAGATATTACCTTCAAGTCCTTCGCGGATTTCGCGTTCGGATAGGTTTTTATTTTTTTCGACAAGCTCGATTGCGCTCATCACCATTCCCGGGGTGCAAAAACCGCATTGCAGACCATGATTCTCATGGAACGCCTGCTGCATTGGATGCAATTCATCACCATTGGCAATCCCTTCGATTGTCGTCACTTCAGCGCCTTCAAGCTGGGCGGCCAGAATGGTACATGATTTCGTGGATTTGCCATTTACATGCACGACACAGGCACCGCATTGGCTGGTATCACATCCAATGTGCGTTCCGGTCAGCCTCATGGTTTCGCGCAGGAATGAAACAAGCAATGTATTGTCTGGGACATCATGGCTTGTGCTGACCCCATTTACTTTCATTGTAATGGTTCGCATTTGCCTCTCCTTCGGCTGATAATTTAAAAAACAATTATTTGGTGAAAGCTTTCACTGGAAGGAAAAGCTTGTCTGGATTCGCTGAATTTGTAAACATGCAATTGGAATTCGGGGGTTGTTGAAAAAGGGGATTGTGAAGCCGATGTTGGCATTTGATACCGTAGAGGCTGTTCGAAAAGAGCTTGGTTCTGCGGGCTATATCGCGAGTGACGGATTGGCAGTCAGCCTGTTTTTGGCCTTGGCAAAACAACGGGCACTTTTCCTTGAAGGCGAGGCTGGTGTTGGCAAAACCGAGATTGCCAAAATGCTTGCTCATGTGCTTGATCGTGATTTGATTCGGCTTCAATGTTATGAAGGGCTGGATATTAATCAGGCTGCCTATGAATGGAATTATGCTCGCCAGCTTGTTGAAATTCAGGCGCAGCGGCAATCTGCCGAAAATGGGAAACCGGCTGCGGATAACCTGTTTCGAGAGGATTTCCTGATCGAGCGCCCGCTGCTTCGTGCCTTGCGCGCCAATCCGCGCGGCGCACCGATCCTGCTGATTGATGAGATTGACCGTGCTGATGAGGCGTTTGAAGCCTATTTGCTCGAACTCTTGTCGGACTGGCAGATCAGCATTCCCGAGCTTGGCACAATCGCCGCCGCAACGCCGCCGATTGTGATCATCACATCGAACAGGACGCGTGAAATCCATGATGCTTTGAAACGGCGCTGTTTTTATCACTGGGTTGATTATCCAAGCCGTGAGGTTGAGCGCGAAATTCTTGCGCTCAAAGCGCCCGAGGCAGGCGCTGTTTTGCAGGCGCAGGTGGTTGATTTTGTGCAAACCCTTCGCGGCCAGGAATTATTCAAATCACCGGGGGTTGCTGAAACCATTGATTGGGCGCAGGCGTTGGTTGAATTGAACTGTGTTGCACTAGACCCGCAAATTGTTGATACCACGATGGGTGTTTTACTGAAATATCAGGATGACATTGGCCGTATTCAGGGAAGCGAAGCTGCGCGTATCCTATCGGAAGTGCAAGCGGCATTGGTTCAGGGCGAGCTGTCGCGGGCATGATCGAATCCGTTTCAACCCGCATTGCACATCCGACGCCGAAACTTGACCAGAATATCATGTTGTTTGTGCGCTTGCTTCGCGCCATCGGCCTAAAGCTTGGATCGGCAAGCATGCTTGAGGCGATTGATGCAGCGAAAACGGTCGGGGTGGCCGACAAGGATTTTCTGTATCATGCGTTGGTAAGCTGTTTGATAAAGCGGCGTGAAGATTTGGCGCTATTTGACCAGGCCTTTTATATGTTCTGGCAAAACCCGAAATTTCATGAACGAATTCGTGATTTGATACTGCCAAGGATCAAAGCGGCCGGTCACCAGCAAGAAGATGTTGAACCGATGCTGCGCCGCCTGTCTGACGCATTGGCTGATCCGCCCGATGATCCGCCAACCTCGGCTGAAGATGTGGAAATTGATTTTGACACTGAAGGCACCGCAGCCGATACCGACCGGCTGCAACATAAAGATTTTGAAATGATGTCCGCTGCGGAAATGCGTCATGCCGAACAAGCGATTGCCAATCTTCAGCCGAAATTACCGTGCCGATCAGCGCGGCGGTCAAAACTGTCATCACGCGGCCGGTTGATTGCGATGCGCGCCGCTTTGCAGCATGCCGAGCGCCAAGGTGGGATGGTTATTCCAAAATTCTGTTCGGTCATAACCAAGCCGCGCCCACTAGTCATTCTGTGTGATATTTCTGGGTCAATGGAGCATTATAGCCGGATCATGCTTCATTTCATTCATGCATTGACCAGCAATCACCCGCAGGTTTCAAGCTTTCTATTTGGCACACGCCTGACCAATATCAGTCGTCAGATGCGGCACCGTGATGTCGATGAGGCTGTGCAGTCGGTTTCGCATCTTGTTGATGACTGGGCGGGTGGCACCCGAATCAGTGCCAGCCTTGAGGCATTTAATCAGGATTGGTCGCGCCGCGTTATGGGGCAGGGCGCGATAACTCTATTGATCACTGACGGTCTTGATCGCAATCGGGATGATGCACTTGGCATACATATGAAAAGGCTGCATAAATCAACAGCGGCATTATTATGGCTAAACCCACTTTTACGGTTTGACGGCTTTGCGCCAAAAAGCCATTCGGTGCGAACAATGATCCAGCATGTTGATCATTTCCTGCCAATTCATTCGTTGCAGGCTATGACGGATTTGACGGCTAGCCTTGCCAAGATGCAAATGCGGCGGGATACGAAATTGACTGAATGGCAGGCCGCAGCGCGGCGCGCCAGCCTTGCCGCAGATTTGGTGCCGGCTCATGCAAAAGAACCGGGTTATGCACAAGAAAAGGGACACACCGGATGATGAGCGATCAGCCAATTAATCATCTCGATAGCAATATGATGCTTGCTGATGATGCGCTGTTAACAAAAGCTGCAAACTGGCACAGCGCGGGGCAACGTCTGGCGCTGGCCTTTGTGATTCACACATGGGGGTCATCACCACGACAGGTTGGCTCTTTGATGTTGATTCGCGAAGATTCGCAAATTGCCGGTTCGGTATCGGGTGGCTGTGTTGAAGGTGCGGTTATTGATGCCGCGCTCGAAATTATCAAAACTGGTGGTAGCCAGCGACTTGATTTTGGCGTTGCTGATGCAACCGCTTGGGAAGTTGGGTTGTCATGTGGTGGCAAGATTTCGGTGCTCGTGATGGCGGTAACTGAAACCGGTTTTTCTCCGGCACTTCTTGCCGATGCTGCCAAATCTTTGGCGCAAAGATTGCCGGTTGGATTTTGTCTTCCGGTCAATGGTGAGCCAGCACGACAAGCAGCTTCATTAACCGCAGCCAGTGCGCTGGTTGACGATGAATTTTGGTTTATACAGGCACCGCGGCCGCAAATCATTATCATTGGCGCGGTTCATATCAGTCAGCACCTGGCATCAATGGCAACGCAAAGTGGATTTGACGTAACCGTCATTGATCCGCGGCGAACCTTTGCCACAGTAGAAAGATTTTCAGGCATAAAGCTTGTTTCCGATTGGCCTGATCGCGTTCTTGGCAAAATGGTGCTTGATCAGGAAACCGCGCTTGTGGCCTTGACGCATGACCCAAAAATTGACGATGCGGCTCTTCATCTTGTTCTTGGAAAACCGCTATTTCATATTGCCTGTCTCGGCAGCAGGCGAACCCATGCGGCGCGTCTCGAACGGCTTTCTGCAGCTGGGATTGAGGATGATGTAACCGCCGAGAT
>CAJYBL010000129.1 GCA_913064995.1 uncultured Alphaproteobacteria bacterium | reverse complement strand
GGGACGAAGAAGGGTTAGAAGCTGAGGCGCGCGGGTCCTCGCTCTCCCCTCCCCCCAAAATCGGCGCACGACCACGAGCGCGGGCTCGTGCTCTTCGCGCGCGGCGCGCCGTTCCTCGTCATCACCAAAACTGCCTGAACAGCCAGCTGCAACAATTGCCGCATTACCAGCAGCACCTGATATGCCCGAAGCCGACGGGTTGCTAACCGGCTTTTTTACGCAGCACCAAGGGCCAGTCCTACCGCTTGTGACCGAAGCCGCAAGAACCAAAAAAATGCTTTTGGCATTGGAACAAGAAATAGACTATATCCGCGCGACCGTTACCGGCCTTGGCATTTCAGCTGAGGTGCTGCCAAACCAAATCCAGCTTACCACCATTGCGAAGGATACTGATTTCAAAAATATGATGGTCAATCTTGCCGAGCACCGCGCTGCACTTCGTAAAATCCCATTCAAACCACCAATGCTTTATTTTTATATATCAAGCGATTACGGCAATCGGAAACATCCAAAAACCGGCAGAATATCATTCCATCATGGTGTTGATCTGGCGGGGACATGGCAGGAAAATGTGCGCGCGACCGCACCGGGAACCGTGATCTATGCTGGCACCGAAGGCTCATTTGGCAAAGTTGTGCGCGTACAGCATGATTTTGGCATTGTCACAACCTATGCTCACTTGGCGCGTATCACCGTCAGGCTTGGCGATTATATTGGCGAAAATCACGTTATTGGCAAAATGGGCAATACTGGCAAGTCGGCAGGTATGCATTTGCATTATGAAGTGCGGGTCAATAATAAATCCATCGATCCGGTCAAGTTCATGACCGTTGGCCGTCAAATCAGTGTTGCTGGTGAATTACGGCAATCCAACCTTGTTGATTAGCAGCCAATACGCGCGTATTTCCCCTTTTTTGACATATCCTCGCCAGTTTATGGCATGCGAAATGCATTACACAGGAAACAGCCAAAACTGTCAAAAATTTTGGTGAATGTTACCAAGAGGAGAGCCGGGATGACCCGTCAGACAAAACCAGTCTTTACTATTGAGTCCGAAACCGCATTTAGCGAACAGACCGGCGTTGAAGCAAAAGACCTTGGCATTGAATTTGTTCATTTTGACCAAGACGACAAACCCGCAAGCCAGCATATCATCCCGCTTGGCAATTTTATCAGCGATCAGCCGCTGACTAGTGAAGAATATCTTATCACACGGTCTTTAGTGGCGGCGCAGGCCAACAAGCAATCATAATCATTTCCAATCTTGGCACCGACAGATTTCTTGCCTGTGACTTGTGCCACATGTGACAAGACCGCCAACCGAAAACGGATGGCGATCAAGCACAGGGAGTAAAAGAACTAAGCCAGAAACGAGCTAGCGAATATTAGCAAGGCGTGCCTGCATACGGCGTTGTGATGATGATGGGATATTCATCATTTCGCGATATTTAGCGACGGTCCGGCGGGCAAGATCAATGCCCTCATCAGCAATCATTTTGCAAATCGCCTCATCACTAAGCGGCTTTCCAGGGGGCTCCTGACCAATCAATCGCTTGACCATATTACGAACAGCCGCAGCCGAGGCATCACCCGTTGACGCACGCGATGCGATATTGACACTAAAGAAAGATTTCAAAGGCATGCCGCCACGCGGTGTTGAAATCAACAGGCCGGTTGTTACACGGCTAACCGTGCTTTCATGCATGCCAACCGCCTGCGCCACATCGCGAAGCGATAAAGGCTTTAAATAATCCAGCCCTTTTTCTAGAAAATCAGTTTGCTGGCGGATAATTTCAGCGCTGATTTTCAAGGTTGTAGAATTACGCTGCTCGACCGCCCGCTTTAGCCAGCGGGCATTATTCAAAGCATTTGCCGAATAGTTTTGCGCCTCACCATCCATCTTTTTGGTAGTCACTATCGCGGCATAATCTTCATTGATCACGATCGCCGGCAGCGTTGACCGGTTCAGTTCAACCGCCCAGCCATCCGAACGCCGCTTTACAATCACATCAGGGCTTGGCATCTCAAGATGATCAATCCCGAGAAACTCACCCGGCTTTGGGTTCAATGTGCGGATAATCGCGAGCATTTCCATAACATCATCAGAAGTGCCTTTGATAAGACGTGCAAGGCGTTTCACCTCACCACGGCCAAGAAGATCAAGATTTTCCAACAAAATGGAAAATGCATCAGTCATAGCGCCGAGTTCGATTAATTGTAGACGCAAACAATCTTCAAGATTACGCGCAAACAGGCCAGTTGGCTCAAAAGTTTGCAAAACAGCCAATACATCTTCGGCTTCATCAAGGCTGCAACCGCTTGCATCGGCAACATCTTGTACCGGCATACCAATCCAGCCACTTGGCTCAAGCACATTGACAAAATGTCCAGCAATCAACCGCTGTTTTGGGTCATCCATTGCCAGATTTAACTGGCGAAACAGACCGGGGTAAAAGCCCTCTTTTGATGACACATTGCTAATGGCGTCATAATCACCCTCAAACGGTCCATTGGCTGTGCTGTTACGCGGCGAATCGACAATTGACTGGTCAAAACGGTTTTCAAAATCACTATGCTCGGTCGGGTCTTCGGCCAGTGCCGCACTTTCTTTCAGATTGGTAAGGTCAGGTGCATCAGCTGATACCGCGGTATCGGCGCTGCTATCGGCTGTTGGATGCCCTAGGTCTTCAGTCTCACCAAGTTCCAAAAACGGGTTCTCATCAACCTGCTCTTGCAGATGTTGGCTAAGCTCAAGATTGGACAATTGTAGCAATTTGATGGCTTGCTGCAATTGCGGCGTCATCACCAATGACTGTTTTTGTTTTAGTTTTACTGACTGAGAAAGTTGCATAGTCCCGTCCTCCTGAAAAAACTCTGAGGTTTCGGCATGCAATTTGCAAAATATCTATTTGACGAGAGATTTCGTCAAGAATACGACAGATAATTGTTTTAATTTCAATGGTTCATAATTTTGGCAAGATTTTTGTCTTTTCACTATGTCAGAATTCAGACATGCAAAAACAGCGAATAACACAATTGATCATCATAAAAATTCGTTCTATGATTTGCCTTTGCTCTTAAACAAATATCACTTCAGGGTTTCATGCTTCAAACACGAACCGATGCGAAATCAGGCCCATGCCACCGATGCCGGATTATCCGGTCATTTATCATGTTCACATTCATGTTGGTGATCTTGGCAATTGTTGGCGGCAAACGGCTTGAAGCGATTAATTTCCTCACTCCCACCTGGTTTGCAACAGCCATTATTGCGCTTGGGCTATGCGGCTTTCTGATCAAGCTGGTTAGCTGGAAGCTGTTTAATAAAATTATCTAGCGGTCGCGAACCAACCTTACCAAAACTTCCTGTGTTGGGAAAAACCGACCATAGGTATGTCCAGTCATAAAGTTGACTGTCCAGATATGCCGTGAGGCAAAGCTGTTGACCTCGCCAGTCCAATAAGGCTCGGCAAGAGTATTTGGAAAACTATCTTGCTCGATCTTTACTGGCGCGCAGGCTTTACAAACCAGCCCTTCCAGTTCGGCACGGCTTGGCAAACGCCAGCCCGGCCCTAATTGTGCATTCGCAATGACGATCGCTCTTGCCACATCTTCTTGCGACAAATGCACAGCCACACCTTCGCAATCAGTGCCATTCCAGATCTGACCAACCGAACAACGCATCCATTCGACACCATGCTGAAGATCAACCACCAAATGGTCGCGAGCCATAAAATGACCCGATTTGACGATCACTTCATTAGCAGGATTACCGGCGTCCAATGATTGGGCTTGCGCCATCACCGAGGCTATACCGGACAGTATGGCCAAGATTGCAGGTAGACCGCGGCGCCAAATAATCATTCGGAAAAACGTGAAAACCTGCATCTGCCGCATGATGATCTCCATTCATTCACTGTTGCTGCTACAATGCAGCTATACTAGGATTTAAGCATATCTTGCGCCAAGTCAGCCTATTTATATGACAGGATGCTAATATTTTTATTTTCCCCGTGAAAATCTTGCCGCATTATTGGATTGGTATCGTTTTTGCTTAGGAAGACGGTTGGACCCTAGAAACAAGTCAAGAAAAGAGTGGTATTACTATGGATATAGCATCCCTTATCGGATTCATAGGCGCTATAGGCATGATATTGGGAGCCATGATCTCAGGTGGTGGCATTGGTCCATTTGTTGACGTTCCATCGCTCTTGATTGTGATTGGTGGAACGTTTTTTTCGGTGATGTATACCTGCCCATTGCCTGTTTTCCTGGCAAGCTTTGGTGCTATGGCAAAAGCTTTCCTTCCACCAGTCAAAAAAATGGAGCAGTTGGTTGAGCGTATGGCAGAGCTTGCAGCGATTGCCCGTAAAGACGGCATGATGGCGCTTGAAGGCCAAGATGTACCTGACAAATTCTTTCAAAAAGGCTTGCAAATGCTCGTTGATGGCGCAGATGAGGCAAAGCTCGTCACGCAATTGAATGGCGAAATCAAGGCGATGAAAGCGCGACATGAAGCAAACCAAAATGTTGTCAAAGGCTGGATTGATATTGGCCCAGCTATGGGCATGATAGGCACATTGATTGGTCTTGTTTTGATGCTTGGCAATATGGCTGATCCAAAAGCCATTGGCCCTGCCATGGCGGTGGCCTTGTTGACAACTATGTATGGCGCGATCATTGCAAATATTATTTTCATGCCAATGCTCGTCAAACTTGAGGGCTATACAGCTTATGAAGCCATCTATAGAGGGTTAGTCGTTGTCGGTCTCCGTAATATCGCCAGAGGAGAGTCGCCGCGCAACATTCAAGATCAAATGGTTTCCGCCCTCCCTCCTAAAATGCAGGCCAAATTAGAGACCGCATAATATATGAGAGACTGCCCCAAAAACGCATCATCTC
>CAJYBL010000128.1 GCA_913064995.1 uncultured Alphaproteobacteria bacterium | reverse complement strand
ATCGCACCACCCGAGGTCGCCCCTGCGCCAATCACCGTATGGATTTCATCAATGAACAAAATGGCATTTTCATCATCTGCCACCGCTTTCATCACGGCTTTCAACCGTTCTTCAAAATCACCACGATATCGGGTGCCAGCAAGCAATTGCCCCATATCAAGCGAATAAATCACCGCCGTTGCCAGAACGTCGGGAACGTTGCCTTCATAAATTCGTAACGCAAGCCCTTCGGCGATGGCGGTTTTGCCAACACCCGGATCACCAACATAAAGCGGATTGTTTTTCGTGCGGCGGCATAAAACCTGAATCGTGCGGTCTAATTCACGGCTGCGGCCAATCAATGGATCAATCCTGCCAGCCGCGGCCTTGGCGATCAAATTGACGGCAAACTGGCTAAGCGGGTCTTTGCCATCCTCGCCAATGGTTTCGCCAGCCTGATCTTCATTTTGGCTTTTGGCGACACTGCTGTCGGCGCCATGGCTGATAAAGGACACCGCATCAAGCCGTGTCATATTCAGTGATTTCAAAAACCAGACAGCATGGCTTTCGCGCTCGGAAAAGATCGACACCAAAACATTCGCACCGGTCGCCACTTCACGCCCTGATGATTGTGTATGGATGATGGCACGCTGAATCACACGTTGAAAACTTGCCGTTGGCTGCACATCGACATTGCCTTCGGGATCAACAATTGATGCAAGCTCAATTTCGATGAATTCAGCCAGCTTTTTGACCAGCTCATCAATATCAACATTGCAGGCATGCAATACTTCAAGCGCGTCACTGTCTTCGGTTAGCGCCAACAGCAAATGTTCTAAAGTGGCAAATTCATGCGAACATGATGCCGCATTCGACATTGCGCGGCGAAGTGTTTCTTCGAGTTCGCGTGACAGCATTTTGCCTATTCCTTTTCCAGTTGTAATTGCAACGGATGATCATTCTTCCGCGCATAATCAGTGGTTTTTTGCGCTTTGCTTTCGGCGATTTCAAAGCTGTAAACACCGCAAACGCCAACACCGCGCCGATGCACATTCAGCATGATTTGGGTGGCTTCATCTGCTGAACGACCAAAAAATTTCTGCAAGACATGCACGACAAACTCCATCGGTGTGTAGTCGTCATTAAGCATAATGACTTTATACATTGATGGCTTTTTCGTTTTGGTACGGCTGTCGAGGATTAACTGGCCACTGCCGTTTTTATCGTCTTCATTCTCCATATATTCTACTTTAAACCTTCATAAATCAATTATCCACGAGAGGGGTTAAACATAGCATAGAAACAACACTTTCACCGCATTCTTTTGATATTGGTATCGCATCCACCAAGGAAAAGGGGTGCGGCAAAAAAACTTTCGCAAATGCATTACACGACGATATTCCTGGCAATGGCCTAATTTTTGCAAGATTCTTGAATAGAATCCTAATTGCGTTATGCTTTACCTCGCAATATTAAATGATGGTCACAATTTCGGAATGGAGCAGGCCTTAATGGCACGAGCAAATGTAGCCAAGACGCTACTGAACAAGCAGCATGCATGCTTCTGGTCACTTAATCGCCGTGGTGACAATTTTCTATTTTCTATAAGGTCCAGTCTTTTGAATTTGTCGCAGTTTGGGGTCTCTCGCCCCTGTAAATCCCTTTTGACAATAATAATCATCTTTATGGTTGGGCTTGGGCTGTCTGCGACACAGGCTCAAGCCAGCAAATATGCGTCAATCGTCATTGAAGAAGCCACTGGCAAAGTTCTGTTTTCGCGCAATGCCGATAGTCTGCGCTATCCAGCATCCTTGACCAAAATCATGACGCTTTATCTTTTGTTTGAAGATATCGAAGCGGGACGCATGACGCTGAAAAGCCGGATTCCGGTTTCCAAAATAGCCGCTGGTCGTTCGCCATCCAAATTATATTTAAAACCAGGTCAATCAATCAGCGCCGAACAGGCCATTTACGCGCTGGTGACAAAATCGGCCAATGATGTAGCAACAGCAATTGCCGAAAAACTGTCTGGCACGGAACGCAAATTTGCCAAACGCATGACCCGCAAGGCCAAGGCTCTGGGCATGCGGCGTACGGTTTTCAAGAACGCCTCAGGCCTACCAAACCGTCAGCAGAAATCGACAGCGCGTGATATGGCCGTTCTGGCCGTTGCCATGCGGCGCGATTTTCCGCAATTTTATAAATATTTCAGCACCCAAAGCTTTAACTGGAAAGGCCGGAAATACGGCAATCATAACAAGCTGCTGGCAAAATATAGCGGCACAGATGGCATCAAAACAGGCTATATTAATGCATCGGGATTCAATCTTGTTGCCACGGTCGAACGCAATGGTGTTCGGCTGATTGGCGTTGTGTTTGGCGGGAAAACATCGCGCAGCCGCGACCGCCATATGATGCAAATTCTAGATAATCAGTTCAAACGCGTTAAAACCATCACGGTTCGGCGTGCCGCGCTTGCCATGCCGACAACCTTGCCAGTGGCACCACCCGAACGCGACGACAGGTTGCCCGAAAGTCTGCCAGTCAGCAAAACCAAGATCCGGCCAGCCGCAGCGCCAAAGAAGACCGAATTCATCCAGCTTGATATCGCAAGCACCGCCAATCCTGCCAGTGATGAGAACCTAAGCTGGAGCGTGCAAATTGGTAATTTTGCCCAGCGTGTCAATGCGCACCGCGCGGCGATTGTGGCACGTCGCACGGCCGATGATGTGCTTGGCATGACACCGGCAAATTTGCATCTTGTCACGCGTGGCGCGATTCCATTATGGCGTGTTCGATTTAATGATCTTGAAGAAGATCAGGCGCGGGCAGCCTGCGTGGCGCTATTTGCCGCTGGACGGCCCTGCATTGCCATTGCCGTGTCGCCAACATCACGCGGCTAACTGGCCTTAAGATTTTTTACCCATCAGTTGATCATCAAGGTTCGGTAAATCACGGGATCACAGCCGGCCCCAATGCGGGTGGCTATTGGCAAAAATCTGACCAGCAATCACCAGATCATTTGCATCATCAAGCATGCAAATGGCAATCGATTTTTGGGGCATCCTTCCTCCCACAGTCATCAATTCGCTTCATCATGTTTAAAATTAATCTTTAATGAAAATCTCTGCTTTTCATCCGAACGGCATTTTTGCTGCCGCTGCTGGCATCGATATGACGCAAAAACCCGTTCAGGTTAAACAAAGATTCGGCAATGATATGAATCACCGCCTGCTGGCGTTGAACGCGGCCAACCAGCCCTAAAATCTGCGCTCGCAACAATGCCTCGCGATAGGTTTCGGTTAATTTTGGCCAGATAATCACATTCGCCGTGCCCTGCCCATCTTCAAGCGTTATGAAAACCGTACCGCTGGCGGTACTAGGCCGTTGACGCATCGTCACCAAACCAGCAATGCGAAGCCGTTTCCCATCAGGTGCATTTTGGACATGGCTGCAAAGCTGCCATCCAGCCAGACCAAGCGGCTTTGCCAGCAAATCAAGAGGGTGCGCTTTTAGTGACAGGCCAAGATTGCGGTAATCTTCGGCCACTTTTTCACCAAGTTCTGCTTGTGGTAATTCGATCACCGGTTCATTACCCGCAAGCCGTTCATGCCGGCGACCAGCATGGGCAAATAATGGCATATCATGCAGCCGTTGCCGCGCCAGTCCTCGTACTGCCCATAATGCCTGTCGCCTGTCAATCGCAAGGCTGGCAAAACCATCCGCATCGGCAATGGCCTGTAATGATTTTGCCGACACATCGGCTCTTCTCATTACATCATCAAGGCTGGAAAAGCTTAATACAGTCTGTTTTCCGCCATTAGTTGTTTGGCTGACAGTTGTTTGACTGGCGGCAATCCGTTCACCTTCACCGCGCGCCAGCCCTTTGACAAGTCGCAAGCCCAACCGTAGCGCATGATGACCCTTTCGATTATCAGGGTCGCTTTCAAGACGGTGATCCCAGCCTGAAAAATTCACATCAACGGGTCTGATGGTAATGTTGTTTTGTTTGGCTTCGGCAATTAATTGCGCTGGTGCATAAAACCCCATCGGCTGGGCATTCAGCAAGGCACAGATAAACACATCTGGATAATGGCATTTCAGCCATGCCGACACATAAACCAAAAGCGCAAAGCTTGCCGCATGTGATTCGGGAAAGCCATACATGCCAAAGCCTTCGATCTGACGAAAACAGCGAATGGCAAACGCTTCATCATAGCCGCGCTTGATCATGCCATTGATCATTTTATTGCGGAAATGACTTATGTTTCCCTGTTTTTTGAAAGTCGCCATCGTTCGGCGCAGCTGGTCGGCCTCAGCGCCCGAAAACCCCGCCCCAACAATGGCAATCTGCATTGCCTGTTCTTGAAATAGCGGCACACCAAGCGTGCGTTCAAGAACATCACGCAAGGCATTTGACGGATAATCCACCTTTTCCAAACCGGCACGCCGCCGCAAATAAGGATGAACCATATCGCCTTGAATAGGGCCCGGGCGGACAATCGCTACCTGCACAACAAGATCGTGAAAACAGCGCGGTTGCAGGCGCGGCAACATCGCCATCTGCGCCCGTGATTCAACCTGAAAAACCCCAACCGATTGCCCCCGACATAGCATGTCATAGGTTTTCATATCTTCAGGCGGTAATGATGCCAGCGTTAAATGACGGTTATAATGTGTACGAAGCAAATCAAAACTTCGCCTGATACAGCTTAGCATGCCAAGCGCAAGCACATCGACTTTTAACAGGCCCAGCGCATCAAGATCATCCTTATCCCATTCGATCACGGTACGGCCAGTTATCGCCGCAGGGCTGATAGGGCATAGATGATCAAGCCGCCCGCGGACGATCACAAAACCACCAACATGTTGTGACAAATGCCGTGGAAACCGACTGATATCGGCCACTAATTGCAAAACCAGCCGCAGCCGCCGGTCGTTAGCATCCAGTCCTGCCGCTGCCAGCGCCGCAGCATCAATGC
>CAJYBL010000127.1 GCA_913064995.1 uncultured Alphaproteobacteria bacterium | reverse complement strand
CAATCCCGCAATCAAACTACCGATAATAAACACGAGAAGGCCGCCAATCAGGATCGGTTTTCTTCCGAAACGGTCGGAGAGCGCGCCCAATGGAATCTGCAACACGGCTTGGAATAAGCCGTAAATACCGAGGGTCAAGCCGATCGCAGCCGGTCCGCTGTCAAAAAGCTCGGCCGCGGCAAGCGCAAACACCGGCAGTATACTGAACAGCCCGAGCATCCTGACGAAATATAAAAGACCCACAATCGATGCGGTACGGCGCTCTTGCGAATTCATGAATTACATCCAAAGAAGGTCTGGTCTTTGCGAATTGACGAACAAACACTTAGTATCGCTAACAGCTCAAAGAAGCCGCCTTACCGGCACTCCGGTGACCAACAGCTGCCGGCGCTACGCCCAGAGTGATTGAACTTTCGGCGAGGCGACGGATGATAACAGGCTTTGTGCCACCTAGCATCAACCGCCTCGGGCAAGCGATGCGACTTAGATCAACATGCTCACTGATTGAGACTCGGACCCGGGACAATGCTCAAAAAACACATCGCCATTCGAGGCGCTCGAACGCACAACCTTAAGGACGTCGATCTCGACATCCCCCGAGATTCGTTAACGGTCATCACCGGACTGTCTGGATCCGGCAAGTCCTCTCTCGCTTTCGACACACTCTACGCTGAAGGCCAAAGACGCTACGTCGAGAGTCTTTCGACTTACGCGCGTCAGTTTTTAGCGATTATGGAGAAGCCCGATGTCGATCACATCGAGGGACTATCTCCAGCGATCTCCATCGAGCAAAAATCCACGAACCATAACCCTCGGTCAACCGTTGGAACCACAACGGAGATTGCGGACTATCTGAGACTGCTTTTTGCCAGGGTTGGCTCACCCCATTGCCCGACCCATCAACAGCCCCTTAAGGCGCAAACCGTCGCTCAAATGGTAGACCAAGTCCTGGCCTATGAGCCTGAAACCCGCCTGATGATCCTCGCGCCTGTCGTCCAAGATAAAAAAGGCGAACATCATCAGCTGCTCAAAGGACTTTCGGCCCAAGGCTTTGTCCGAGCTAGAATTGATGGCGAGATCGCCGACTTAGACGACTTACCTGTCCTCGACAAGAATAAGAGACACACCATTGAGATCGTGGTGGATCGATTCCGTGTTCGCGCAGATCTTGCAACCCGCTTAGCCGATTCATTCGAAACCGCAGTCAAAGCCTCTGATGGATTGGCCCTGATTGCTCAAATCGATGATCCTTCGGCCCCAGATCAACTATTTTCGGCGAATTATGCCTGTGCTAGTTGTGGCTACTCCATGCCCAAGCTCGAGCCTCGGCTCTTTTCTTTCAATAACCCAGCTGATATGGCGTTTTGGTGGCTAGAAAATAGATGCCAAATAGATACCAAAGTGCAGCTATTTTTTCGTGGGAAGTCCTGTATCGGGATCCAGCTTTGATTCAGGCTTTAGGTTTTCTTGGGCTTGTTCCTTTGAGATGCGGCCATTTTCCAGATAGCCACCAGCGGCAGCGCGCCGTCCAGCATCGTCCCAGATCTGATGCCATGCACCAAGCGAATAGCCATGCCACGGCATTTGAACATTTAGTTGCGGCAAACCAAGCTCATCCCAAATATCCTTGGCGCGTTCCATATATTCCTTGCTGGGCAAGGCCAATGGTGGCATTGGCGATTTCATTGTAGCATCAATTAGAACGCTTGAATCTTCTTCGCCATCATGTTCGCGTTTCGGGCCATGACCTTGACCGCGGTGAGGTAGGATTTGCATATCTTCGGATGGATTAGTGCGATAGGACATTGCCCATAAAAGCGCATCGGCATTGTCAACATCAATATCTTCATTCACGGCAATACAGATTTTGCTGCAATCACCCTTGAAAAAGGCTGCACTGTATAGCGCACGCCATATTTCGGTTCGAGGCATATTGGCATCACAAGTGATAACGGTCACCCGAAGCAAGCCGGTCAATGGCTCGTGAAGCGACACTTTCTTGATGCCTTTGATATTGTTCTCATCACGAAGATGGCGCAGGAATAATGGCTCATAGGCGACGCGTTTGATGACGCTGGATTCGCTTGGGGCTACTTGACTGATATAAGATGGAACAATCGCTTTTTGACGGCGGGTTATCGCCGTAATGCGCATTGGCATATTATATTCTTCAAGCGCGATATGACCATGTGACTCGCCAAAGGGGCCTTCGGGTTCAACCCGCGTTGTGTCGATAAAGCCTTCAATCACAATTTCGGCTTCGGCGGGCACCACCAGATCAATGCTTTTGGTTTTTGTAACATTGATAGGCGTGCCGGCAAGACCACCAGCAACGGTAAATTCATCAACGCCAAGCGGCAATTTTTGCGGCCCCATAAAGGCAACATAGGGCGGGCAGCCAAGAACAATCGCAACCGGCATTTCGGTGATGCCCATTTGCTGGCATTTTTGATAATGCTGATAACCGCCAGCACCACCAACACGCGTTGCCATGCGAACAACCAGCCGGTCAGGTGCTTTCAAGGCGCAGCGGTAAGTGCCCATATTCTGCACGCCGGTTTCCGGGTCTTTGGTGATGACATTGCCTGCGCTTAATGTTGGGGCGCTGTCAAATCCGGGGGTTGAAACCGGAATCGGGAGCGCGTCAAGCCCATGTCCGGGCTGGCTGAGGCTGGCGCCATCTTGAATGATTTCATGGCAAGGTGCATTGTCGACAAATTGTGGATCAATCGGGTTGGAAATGGCATTGTCCCATTTGGCCTGAATGCCCTCAACCGAGCTGCCCATGCCAACGCTATAGATGCTGCGATTGGCAGCAAGCCCACCAACCAGAACCGGCATATCAAATTTGCGGCCTTTGCCATCAACAATGTTAGTGAATAAAAAAGCCTTGCGGTCTTCTTCTTTCATCCCGCCAATAAACTGCCAGCGGACAAGCGCATGCATTTCGCTGTCTTTGTCGATTTGGCGGTCAACTTCAATCAACAAATTTTGCTTTTTCAAGGCGGTAATATGTTGAGGAAGATCGTTATAGGGCGGCGTCTTTGTCATGCTGCTCTCCAAAGCAAATTAATTGGGCAGATTTTTACCGGCCGTGTGATCTCCCTTCAGCACCGCAAAGTTAAGCGCAGTAGCAAGGCTGATTTCATCAAGCTGCCATAGTTTTTGTAAAAGGCTGTTTGTCAGTTTATTGCCAAGAACAGGGTTCGCCAGCTCGACAAATTTCGCGTCCAGCTCGTCATCTGTCAGGGGTAGATCAGGGTCGCCTTTTCGCGTTGGCTGGTAATGCGTCAATTGGCGACCATCTTTTGTGGTGACACGGACATGCGCTGCGCGGCGTGCCGGAAATTCCGCATCAACCGCCGGATCAATGCCAAGATCAATTTGGCCTAGCATTGCTTGGATCGCTGGATCAGACATACGTTCGGCTTCAAAAGCCTCGATACGAACACTTCCGTAATGGGCAGCATGAGCAAGGACATATTGCATTGAAAATTTGCATTCTTGCGACGTTTTGGGATCAACCCTGTCAGTAATTGAAACCGCTGGGCCATAGGTGGCGATAGCAATATTGGCAATGTCATTAGCGGTGATTTGCGCGTCCTCCATGATGAACAGCAATCCGTCAATGGCCGCGAAAGTATGTCCGCAACAGCCATGATTTTTAAAGGTGATGGCTTCGATATTATAAATTTCGCCAAGGCCGGAAGTGGCTTTGCGCCAATCAGCATTGCCACTCATCGCAGCGCCCATGCCAGCAGGCCCTTCAAGAACATCAAGCGCGCCAGTAACACCTCTGCTGGCGGCGATGGCGGCCATAACGCCGGTTTCGGCAGCATGTGCGGCGTGGAGCGGTTTGCTCATTCCATCCGATCGGAATGCCTGCTGCAGTCCGGCGGCAAGCGTTGCTGAGGTTGCCAGCGCATGCGCTGTTTGGGGGCGGTTCAACCCTAAGAGCAGGCAGGCAGCCGCCGCCGCGCCAAATGTGGCAATGGTGGCGGTTGTATGCCAAAAACGATAATGGTCACGGCCCATCGCGGCGCTGATGCGGCTGCTAACCTCATATCCGGCGATCACCGAACGCAGGAATACTTGGCCCGACAAATCGTGTTTTTGCGCAACAGCAAGCGCTGCAGCAATGGTTGCACAGCCCGGATGAAGCCCGCCATCACGGAAAATATCGTCAAATTCAGATGTATGGGCGCTAGCACCATTCAAAAAGGCCGCAGTTTTGATTGTCGAATAATCACCTGTTGGAAACACAATTGATTGTTGGAGGTCTCCAGCCTCAATAAAGGCGGCGCGCAACATCGGGTTTGGGTCTTGAACCGACCCCGGATACATGGCGGCAAACCAGTCGATCACTGCGCGTTTGGCATGATGAATCGTATTTGGCGCGAATGGGCGTGTTTGCTCTTGAACAATATAATCGGCAATCTTTTCAATAAGAATCATATCAGCACCATAGAAATCTGGCCGCGTGGTTAAGTTTATCCTTTCAATAGAATGGTGCTGCGGCAAGGTCAAAATGGTTCTTATTAAATAAATCTGATCAATGACAAGGACATTTTTTTATCTTAACCTGATTCTGAGTATAGCTTTGAACTTAACGATACTGACCCTCGATATGACGCCTGTAATGGCGCTAGAATCAATAAATCATCAAGGTAGCCCGCTGATGACAAATCCAGATTCGCTTATTCATATAATCCATCTTGATCAGGTGGCAATTGTGACCCTGAACTTTGCCAAAAAGCGCAATGCCATCAATGGCGCCATGCGAAATGCGCTGATTGATGTGCAGCGAGCGGTGAATGGCGCAACAATTTTTAACCATGCAGAGGATCGCTAGATGGATTTTGAACTGACGCAGGATCAACAAATTTTTTATGATTCGGTGAAACGATTTGCCGTCAATGAACTTGCTGACGGTGTGGTTGATCGGGCTAATAGCGATGGCTATTTATGGGACATCGCGGCGCGGC
>CAJYBL010000126.1 GCA_913064995.1 uncultured Alphaproteobacteria bacterium | reverse complement strand
GATCAATGGGGGAGCACCGGCGAGACTGGCATCTATGCCATTGGCGATGTAACCGGCCCGCCTTGGCTGGCGCATAAGGCTAGCCATGAAGGCATTATCTGTGTCGAAAAAATCACCGGTCAAAAAGATGTTCATGCGATTGGCGCGGGGGCTGTGCCCGGATGCACCTATTGCCGCCCACAAGTCGCATCAGTTGGCATGACCGAAGCGGCGGCAAAACAGGCTGGCCATGATCTGAAAATTGGCCAGTTTCCCTTTGCCGGCAATGGCAAGGCGATTGCCCTTGGCGATGATGGCGGCTTTGTCAAAACGATTTTCGATGCGAAAACCGGCGAATTGCTGGGGGCGCATATGGTTGGGCCTGAAGTCACCGAATTGATTCAAGGCTATGCAATTGCGCGGACATTAGAAGCAACCGAAGCCGAATTAATGGCAACGATTTTCCCGCATCCAACCCTGTCTGAGGCAATGCATGAATCGGTTCTTGATGCCTATGATCGCGCCATTCATTTCTAAAATCGCAAGGCTGATGATGCTGGCTGTCTTGTCTTTGCATTATCTGTTTTTTGGCAAAAGCCTTTTTGCCAGCCGTTAATCGGTTGTTCTTTATCTGGTTAGTCTGCTAAGAAAAAACCATGCCACAGATGAACACAAGCAAAGGGGCGGAACGCCACCCCGAAAAACGCAAAAATCCGGATCGGCCGCAACCGCGCCGCCCTGAATGGTTGCGCGTAAAAGCGCCGGTTTCCGCTGCCTATGCTGAAACAAGATCATTGATGCGTGATCTCAATCTTGTGACCGTATGTGAAGAGGCGGCTTGCCCGAATATTGGCGAATGCTGGGCGCAAAAACACGCCACCATGATGATTTTAGGATCGGTTTGCACGCGGGCTTGCGCCTTTTGCAATGTTGCCACGGGGCGACCTGATCTTTTGGATCCGCATGAGCCGGAAAATGTTGGCAAAGCAGTGGCAAAGCTTGGGCTTCGTCATGTGGTGATAACCTCGGTTGACCGTGATGATCTGGATGATGGTGGCGCACAGCATTTTGCCAATACAATTCTGGCGATCCGCCAATTGTCACCTGGCACCACGATTGAGGTTTTGACGCCAGATTTCCTGCGTAAAGATGGCGCCGTTGAAATTGTTGTTGCGGCGCGGCCTGATGTTTTTAACCATAATATGGAAACCGTACCGCGCCTCTATCCGACAATTCGGCCCGGTGCGCGCTATTTCCACTCGCTATCCATCTTGCAAAAAGTCAAAGAACTTGATCCAGCCATCTTTACCAAATCGGGCATTATGGTTGGCCTTGGCGAAACCGATGGCGAGGTTGGGCAATTGATGGATGACCTGCGAAGCGCCGATGTTGATTTCATGACGATTGGTCAATATCTGCAACCAACGCCAAAACATGCGGTTGTCGACCGGTTTGTCGAGCCTGCTATTTTCGCACAATTTGCGAAAATAGGCGCTGGCAAAGGGTTTTTGCTGATGTCGTCAACGCCTTTGACCCGATCCAGCTATCATGCCGATGCCGATTTTGCCGCATTGCAAGCGGCCCGAAACGCTGTGTATCTTGGCGCATAGGTATCGGAGCGCGCAAGAATGACAATCCATAAGGAAAAACGGGTGATCCATCACCGGCCACAAGACCTTTATGCGCTTGTTGCCGATGTGCGGTCATATCCTGAATTTCTGCCATGGTGTCTGGCGTCACGCATCCGGCAGGAATCAACCGATGCTTTGACCGCTGATTTGATCATCGGCTTTAATATGTTTCGCGAAAAGTTCACATCCTATGTCGAGCTTGATCCTGCAACGCTGGAAATCACCGTAAAATATGCCGAAGGGCCGTTCAAACATTTGACCAATCACTGGCGGTTTCTTGATCACCCTGATGGCTGTGAAATTGATTTCTATGTCGATTTTGAATTTAATTCGCGGCTGTTGCAATCGGTCATTGAGACGCTATTTACCGAGGCGGTTAAACGCATGGTGCGGGCATTTGAGACCCGCGCCGATTCACTGTACGGCAAAAGATTGATCAATAAATAATAAATTATTTCAATTCATTATAAATCATTGTTAATGAATTAAGCAATGACTTATTGCGAACTGTATCGCGGTCGCCAGTAAAGATGTGATGATTATGAACCGCCGGTTTGCCGCGCCATTGACAGCTAAAATGCACCAGCCCAACAGGTTTATCTTGGCTGCCGCCACCCGGCCCGGCAATGCCGGTAACCGATGCTGCCAATTGGGCGGCAGGCGTTTTCAATAGCGCGCCAGTGGTCATGGCAATGGCCGTCTCGGCCGAAACCGCGCCATAGCTGGCCAAGATATCATCGTTGACGCCAAGAAGGTCTTGTTTTGCCTGATTACTATAGGTCACAAGGCCACGATCAAGAACCGCCGATGAACCGGCAATATCGGTCAATGCAGCGGCAATCATGCCGCCGGTGCAGGATTCGGCAAGAACAAGCATCACGTTTTTTTCACTGGCAAGCGTGATAATGGCCTTGGCCAGTTCAGATATTGTCATGGTTGCGTTATCAGTCATTGCGCCTCGCCACCGAAGTTAAATCTAAAAGCCGAAAAATATTTGTCCTGCGCCCCACAGGCAAAGCGCGGCCAATAGGCCGGCGACAATATCATCGGCCATAACGCCAACACCGCCCGAAAGCTGCTCGGCCATGCCAACAGGGCCAATCTTGGTAATGTCAAAAAACCGGAACAAAACAAAGGCAGCGGCAAACCACCAAAGATCAAGCGGCAGAATGATCAGGGCGATCCATTGCCCTGCCACTTCATCAATGATGACTTCGGGTGCGTCCTTGCGGCCGGTGGTTTGGCCATAAGCATCAGCCGCAAAAACGCCGATAATCGTAACAAGCAGAGTTGCCACGGCCAATATTCCGGCGCCATAGCCGGCAATCATATAGCCGCTGACGACCCCGACAACCGATCCGATTGTGCCCGGGGCAGGGCGTAAATGCCCAATCGGGCCAAGCGTGGCAAGATAGGCAAGCGATGATCGAAGTGAGCCGCGAATAACCATCACTTTGCCGTGTCATCTGGCAAGTTTTGGTCAGTTGATGCCGGCAAGGTGATGCTGGCGCTTGCTTGTGCGGCGATCCCTTCGCCCCGACCGGTAAAGCCAAGCCCTTCGGATGTTGTGGCCTTGACGCTAACACGGTCGATTGAAATGCCGCATATTTCGGCAATGCGGCTGCGAATGGCATCGCGATGCGGGCCAATTTTTGGCGTCTCGCAAATAAAGGTAAGATCAAGATTCATAATCCGGCCGCCGCGTGCCAAAACACGTTTGGTGGCAAAATCCAGAAATATCGTGCTATCGGCATTTTGCCATTGTGGGTCGGATGGCGGGAAATGAGCGCCGATATCGCCGTCGGCAAGCGCGCCAAAAATCGCGTCACATAGGGCGTGTAATCCAACATCACCATCCGAATGTGCCAGCATACGGCGGTCACTATCCAGTTTGATGCCGCCAAGCCAGATGGGGCCAGCTTTATCACTGAATTTATGAACATCAAAGCCGGTGCCAAAGCGTGTTTCTGTCATGCTGCTATCATCCGTTTGCTGCTGGTAATTTGGCATCGCGCTGTCGGCCGCGACAAGATGCGATAACATAGCAAAATCATCAGCATCGGTCAGCTTCATAAGCTGTTTGGCACCATCGATCATGGTAATTTTGAAACCGGCTGCTTCGGCAAGGCTGCAATCATCGGTAAAGCCGCCTTTGCCGGCAAAATCATCATGCAGCTTGGTGATGATATCGCGGCGGAATAATTGCGGTGTTTGCGCCGCGGCAAGCTGGCTTCGGTCAATGCCACCAGTAATAAGGCCGCAACTAATAAGGCCGCGGCTGCTTGTCGTGTTGTCGTTGCTATTGTCCTTGTCGATGGTTTTGATGCTGTCGGCAAGCGGCAAAACCGGAACGGCGCCAATGATTTCGTTTATCTGCTTGCCGTCATTGCTATTGTCTATAGCGGCGATTAAACCGCCCAAAAGATCGGCTGGTATCAAGGGACGGGCAGCATCATGAATGGCAACATAGTCGATATTTTGGCAATTTTTTAGGCCAGCAAGGGCGGTCAAACCAGCGTGAACCGAGTCCTGGCGCGTGGCACCGCCAGCGACAAGATGAACGGGTTTTTGCGTTTCGGGTAAAATATCGGCCATATGGGGGATAAAGGGCTCGGCCACGACCAGAATGATGGCAGCAATAGCTGGATGGTGGTGAAAATAATCAAACGCATGGGCGATAACCGGTTTGTCACCTAATCGCCAGAATTGCTTTGGCAGATCTTTCTCAAAATCATCATGCCCAAAATTATCATGTCCAAAGGGGCTATCTTGGCGCGAGGTGAATTTGCTTGTGCTGGCCGCGCGCACGCCGGATCCAGCGGCGACAATAATCGCCGCGCATGAATTGCTGCCGGATTGATCTGGGCGTGAGATAATTTTTTCTTGCATAACAGTCCTTCTTATCCCCAATGTCTGGCGCTTTGTCCAATGGATATTCAGCTTGGCAAGCGCGCGTCATCAGGGCGGTTCGCCAATTTGATCATATTGTCGATACTTTGGCGGCAATTGACGTTAAGTGATGGATTTTTGTGCATTAATTGCCTATTATGTGGGCGTTTTACCGATGTTCATTATCGGTGTTTGTCTTTTCGGGTCTGTTTCGGGGTCTTTTATGTCTCTTGCTATTGATGGAAACATCTTGCCCCATGCGGCCATTTTGGCGCCGATGTCAGGGGTAACCGACTGGCCGTTTCGCCGCGCTGTACGCCGCTGTGGCGGCGGTTTGGTGGTGACCGAAATGATTGCCAGCGCCGCCGTCCTTCGCGATGTGAAAAGCGAAATGCGGAAATTGCGAACCGAAGCGATTGCCGAAGCGCCGCTATCAATCCAGCTTGCGGGCTGGGAACCGCGGGTCATGGCCGAAGCGGCGAAAATATGTGCTGATCTTGGC
>CAJYBL010000125.1 GCA_913064995.1 uncultured Alphaproteobacteria bacterium | reverse complement strand
GCGTTCGACTTGCATGTGTTAGGCATGCCGCCAGCGTTCGTTCTGAGCCAGGATCAAACTCTTAGGTTAGACTGGTTTGAACGGATAAATCCGTCAAACATGTCATCCTATTCAATCCATGTTCGTTAACTTTTGTTCAAAATTAGCGTTTTGAAATTCAACAGGCTGACTTTTTAAATCACAAAGAACGACACGTTATCACGTACCGCTGCCCGCGAACTTCTTCCAAAATGCTTCCAACTTTTTCAAACAGCGCCTGAACGTTTAGGCCAAGCCCTTGGTTCAGTTATCGTTCCCCGACTGAGGCAACGGAGGCGGGTTATAAGCCTGCAAAAGCAGGCTGTCTAGCCCTAAAATCTGTATTTGTAATCTTTTTTCAGAAAACCACGTTCTGGCGCCCTAAATGTAAGAAAAATCGGCGCTAACCAGACTGTTCTAAAGAGATTGACAACAATGTTTCCTGAACCAAAATCTTTATAGCAGGTCTTTTTGGTTATGAATAGGTAAAAGATGCGCGTCAAAGGGATAAATACCGATTTTTACTGATTTTCTTTAAAAGGCCATCGACGCCAACATTGTCAAACAATGGCGATATCAACCAACAAAAAAGCAAAGCCAACACTTAAGGCAGATTGTGATTTTGGCACCCTGACGAAGCGACAAAACTAAATAATAGAAATTTCCTAATAGACTGATTCATAAACAAATTAACTATATGAATTTTATTGAAATGATTGACTTCTTGTAAAAGCTGCGGCATGTAAATTGCATTTAGGTAGCTTGCGGCTCTAATGAGGAAGTGAGGATGTGGAAAAACTGCATGACTAAACGAGCATTTCAAAGGCGGGCATATCGGGCAGTGATGTCAATTGCTTTAACTTGTCTTTTTGTTGGCAGTTCGGTTAACGCGCAGGCTGAAACAGGCGCGGCGCCCGAATCAATCAAATCTCTTCATGTCGCTTTTGCACCGATGGAACCTATTTTTCAAACCGCACCAGCCTTGCCAACAAGCCGTCCAGATCCAGCACTTGCCTATCCGGCAATCCCTGTTTCGATCATCCCACCAGTGTCAAAGCCAGCGCTTATTGATGTCCTTCCAAAATCAACCGAGATGATTGGCGAGATGATTCGGCTACAAACCGGATTGGAAAGCGGTGCCGAAACCGAATTAACGCTTCGCGATGGCGAAGGCATTGGCACACTATTACGCCGTGCCGGGTATAGTTCGGCATCAATTGCCAAAGCGATCGACGCTGTTTCGGGCAAAGCTAGCCTGCGTCGCCTGCAAATTGGCACCAAATTCCAGGTCACATCGCAAGGATTTCGCTTTTCAACCAAGCCAGGACGCGACATTTATGTGATCCAGCATCCAGACAGTGGCTGGCTGGCGCTCACCGCGCTTCGGCCGACCGATCGTTATATGAATTTTTTCCAAGGCACGGTTGACGATTCCATCTACCGAGCCGCAATGGCCGCTGGAATCAGCGAAAGCGCCTTTAATGAATATATTCGCGTCATGGGCTTCTCGGTCGATTTTCAGCGCGAAATTAGAACCGGTGACCGATTCGAGCTTCTCTATGAAACCGAACGTGACAGCATTGACGGCAAGGTCGTTGGTGGCAAGCTGCATTATGCAGGGCTTGTCCTGTCTGACGAGCAATTGGGGTTTTTCCGCTATGACGGTGAAAAAGATGCCATTGGCTGGTATGACGAAAATGGCAATTCAGCAGCGCGAACTCTTATCCGCACGCCCATTTCTGGGGCACGCCTATCATCATCTTTCGGCCATCGCAAACACCCAGTTAGCGGCTTTAACGCCATGCATAAAGGTGTTGATTTCGCAGCACCACTCGGCACGCCAATCATCGCCGCTGGATCGGGCGTGATTCGCGAAGCCGGTTGGAAAGGCAGTTTCGGTCGCTATATCCGTATCAGGCACAACGCCACTTATGATACGGCCTATGCGCACATGTCACGCATTGCGCCAAATATCCATCCAGGATCACGCGTCAAACAAGGCGAAATCATCGGATATGTCGGATCAACCGGCAGATCAACCGGCGCGCATCTTCATTATGAAGTTATGATCAATAATCGGCAGGTAAACCCCATGACCGTTCGCTTGCCAACCGGTGAGCGTATCAGTGATAAGCATCTGGCGACATTTAAAAAAACCATCGCCACCATCGATCAAGAAGTTTTGTCGCATGGCACCATCCGCTTTGCCGGTGATATGACAACCAAAAACCCGGAATAAACAGGCATCTCTGGCGATAAATCCGCATCGTAAAAGACACAATGCCGATGTTTGCGCTTGCATTCGGCTATTACCTCTCACTAGCCTCAGCACACCACAACGCGGCGTAACCATTATTTTAGGAACACATCCATGCAAATTCATGAGCTTTGGCATTTTCCAGTCAAGGGGTTTGGCGGCAACCAAATGCCTTTGGCCAAGCTGCAGCAAGGCGGCTATTTTCCCAATGACCGGCAATTTGCCATTTCGATTGGCAGCAAAAAAACCGCCGCTGCCAGCGAAGGAACATGGTTTCGCAAAGCGCATTTCCTGCAATTAATGTCACATGAATTATTGGCTGAATATAGCTGTCGCTATGATGATGCCAATTCCAGATTGGAATTGCTGCATCAAGGCGTCATATGCCTAAGCATTGATCCGGCGCAGCCAACCGATTGCCAGCGTTTTGAAGATTTCTTTTTCACCTTGCTTGGCAACAAGCTTCGCGGAAAGCCGCGTTTGATGACGATGAAACATCAGGCCTACAGTGACCAATCGACAGCGCTGATCAGTATAGCCAGCGATGCCTCGATTAACGCCTTTGCAGACGCGACCAACACAAAGCCCGACAGCCGACGGTTTCGTGTCAATATCATCATTGATGGCGACACGCCCTTTGCCGAGGAGACTTTAATTGGCACAACGTTACGCTGTGGTGATGCACTTCTATTGGTGAAAGAACCAGTTGGCCGCTGCGCCGCAATCAATGTTGACCCAGCAACGGCCAAACGTAATCCAGAAGATTATGTGCGCTTTATGAAAGCCCATTTCGGCCATAGCAATCTTGGCATTTTTGCCGAAGTGATCAATGGCGGTATAATTAGAGTTGGCGATAGATTACAACCAGCCTAAATCATACCAATTGCAAATGGCTTTACTTGAGGAGCGCAGGTTTTTAACAGCGTTTCTGGCGTTGCAAACCCAGCAAAGATGCATTTATTCGGATGGTTGATCAATATCTTGGTCACTTTGAACTGCCTCGGCAAGCTGTGCCGGAGACAGGCTTGTACGATCTTCAGCACCGTTATTTGCAGCACCATTACTTGGGCTACGCCGCTTTTTTGGAACAGCATCGCTGGAACCAGAAACAACATCGCCGCTATTGGCCTGCGCTGATGTCCGATTGGCAAACTCATCAGCGACCAAAGCGGCCTCATCATTTTCAGCTGCGGGTTCCTGGTCACGCCGAGAGTCATCTGAAACGGTATCATCGTCAGCTGCGGCATTGGCCTGTTCTTGCTGTCGTTTGGTTTCAGCAACGCCAACAGCCGCCTGATGAAGCCGGAAATAATGATCAGCAAATTGCGTATAAGCCTCAGCCGAAATCCGCTCACCAGATGTCGCCGCGTCATGCGCTAGCGCCATATATTTTTCGTGAAGCTGTTGAGCATTGCCCCGCAATTTCACATCAGGGCCATTCGACTCATGGGAAGTGTTACGGTTTGGCACATGATTATGATTGCCACTTGTATTTCCACGACGGCCACGACCACGGCCGCGTTTGGCGTTTTGAGGTTGTCTCATTGGGTTTGATACCACATTCGTTATTAACAACGGTTATCGATAAATTTAATCACAGTCATTTCGGTTGCGGTTGGCCTATTACGACAGCTCGACATAAAGCCGGTGCAAGCGATCCCATTTCGTTAGGAAAGGCGCTGGCGTTTTGGTGATCAAACTCACCCCGCCGCGAATGGCGATACCATAACGTTCGCTTCATGTTAATATCAAGGAAAATATTGCCCATTTCACATTTTAATTGAAAATGCGAGACCACGCGTAATTCCAGCAAGATCACAATGGCTGTCTCTAAGCTGTAAATTAGCCTTTTCTGCCAAGGCAATGACAGCCTTTTCCTGCCCGCGTCCGATTTCAACAAAAGCCATACCATTCACCGCAAGCACCTCCGCAAGTCTTGGTAAAAGCCGCGTCCAGCACACCATGCCATCAGCCCCGCCATCAAGCGCCAAGGCCGGATCAAAAGATTTCACATCCACCGCAAGCCCATCAATTTCGCCTGTCGGGATATAGGGCGGGTTTGACAAGATCACGTCAAAATCGCCAAACGCGCCTAAATCATCAGTGAAACTATGTTCAGCAAACACGGCGCGGTTACCAAGACCTAAGCTGGCCGCATTGCGCCGCGCCGTAGCCAGTGCATCGGGATTAATATCAACGCCAACCCCAAGCGCCTTCGGCAATTCAGATAATAACGCCAAAATCAAGCAGCCGCTTCCCGTGCCAAGATCAAGCAAACGCAGAGGCCGATCCTTGACCGCATTGCGTGATGCCCATTTAACAGCCGCATCAATCAATGTTTCTGAATCGGGACGCGGATCAAGCGTTGCTGGCGATACAGCGAAGCGAAGTGACCAAAATTCACGCCAACCGCGAATGCGGCTGATTGGCTCACCCTCAAGACGGCGTGCGACCATCGCCGCCAGCCGGTCATCACAAGCCTGATCCATTAGCGCGATATCTTCATGTGGCAAAATGGCGTCATCAAGCTCCAGGGCCATGCCAAGAAGACAACGCGCATCCGTCGTCGCACTGGCAATACCAGCCGCGGCAAGAGTTTGCTCGAGATCATAAAGAATTGTTCTGGCCTCAAGTTGTTCTGGGGGATCGGTTTTTTTGCGATCAATCGGCTTCAACATTACACCCCTTCGGCGAGCCGCCGTGCCTGATCTTCTGACACAAGAGCGTCTAC
>CAJYBL010000124.1 GCA_913064995.1 uncultured Alphaproteobacteria bacterium | reverse complement strand
AGCTACGTCAACGAAGGCAGGAAATTGAAGGGGGGAATTGATGGCAGTTGATGTCAAATTAAAGCCGGTTGCGATCAATTTTACTCTGAAAGACCATATCTATGAATTGCTTCGCGAGAGCATTCTAAAAGTCGATATCTATGATGCCGATGAAGAGCTGCGCCTTGATGAGCGCCAGCTTGCCGAACAGCTTGGTATTTCACGAACTCCCATTCGAGAAGCGCTGGCGCGATTGGCGCAAGATGGTCTAGTCGAGATTTTGCCACGCAAAGGTGTTTTCATTCATCGGAAAAGTCTTGAAGAAATTCTGGATATGGTCGTCACTTGGGCTGCGCTGGAGAGCATGGCAGCGCATATTGCTGCGCGTATTGCCCCTGAGGCCGATATTAAAGCATTGCGGGATTTTGCCATGCGCCACAGCGCAAACTCTTCTAAGGCTGAGCTTGGCGAATATTCAGATGCCAATATCAAGTTTCATCAGGCAATTTTTGATCTGTCGGGCAGCCCGCTATTAAAGTCGACAACAGATGGGTTGTTTGCGCATATGTTTGCGGTGCGGCGTCGGGCAATGGGCGAAAATAACCGTGCCACCCATTCAGTTGCCGATCATATGGAAATTATCGAAGCGCTTGAAGCGCGCGACAGTGAATTGGCGTCGCGGCTTGTGCGCGAACACACCATGCGGTTGCATGATCATATCCGGGAAAGATGGACGCGGCTGGCAAATAAAAGCAAAGTCCGCGCTGAGGTCGCGAAATCAGAGAAACATAAACGTTCATCTGCCATAACAAAATAGACAAGTCGCAGTTCCGACCAAAGGCGAAACTATCGATTTTTACATTTACTCTGAAGATTTTGAGGAGACACACGAAATGACTTCATCCGAGACAAAGGCGCTCACCGACGGTTTTCACCTCGTTATTGATGCCCTTAAGCTCAATGATATCAAAACAATTTACGGTGTGCCCGGCATTCCGATTACCGATCTTGGCCGGATTGCCCAGGCTGAAGGCATGCGGGTAATTTCCTTCCGCCATGAACAGCATGCGGGCAACGCAGCATCTATTGCTGGCTATCTGACCAAAAAGCCAGGTATCTGCTTGACGGTTTCGGCACCGGGTTTTTTGAATGGCCTGACCGCGCTTGCCAATGCGACAACAAATTGTTTCCCCATGATCTTGATCAGCGGTTCATCCGAGCGTGAAATTGTTGATTTGCAGCAAGGTGACTATGAGGAGATGGATCAGTTGGCCATTGCCAAGCCGCTTTGTAAGGCAGCATTCCGCGTTCTTCACGCTGAAGATATCGGCATTGCTGTTGCCCGCGCCATTCGCGCCGCTGTTTCAGGTCGTCCGGGCGGCGTCTATCTTGATCTGCCGGCCAAATTATTCGCCCAAGTCATGGATGCGGCTGAAGGCCAAAAATCACTTGTCAAAGTCGTTGATCCGGCACCGCAGCAATTGCCATCACCGGATTCGATCGCGCGTGCGCTTGATTTGTTGAAAAGCGCAAAGCGTCCATTGATCATTCTGGGTAAAGGCGCTGCCTATGCTCAAGAAGATGAAATTGTTCGCAGCTTTGTTGAAAAAAGTGGTGTTCCCTATCTGCCAATGAGCATGGCCAAAGGCCTGTTGCCTGATGATCATCCTCAATCAGCCGGTGCCGCACGTTCTCTAGTGCTAAAAGAGGCCGATGTCGTTGTCATGGTTGGGGCACGTTTAAATTGGTTGCTATCACACGGCAAGGGCAAAAGCTGGGGCGAGCCTGGGTCGAAACGCTTTATTCAGGTCGATATTGAGCCGCGTGAAATGGATAGCAATGTCGAGATTGCGGCACCAGTCGTTGGTGATATCGGATCTTGCTTGAGCGCCATGAGCAAGGCGATGGGCGATAAATGGCCAGCCGTTCCTGCCGATTGGATTGCCAATATCCAGACGCGCAAGGATGTAAATCTGGAAAAAATGTCAGCCAAGCTGATGAGCAATACAGTGCCAATGGATTTTCACAGTGCACTTGGTGCGCTTCGTACGATTGTCAAGCAGCGCCCTGATGCAATCCTTGTGAATGAGGGGGCAAACACCCTTGATTTTGCGCGCAGCATCATCGATGTGTTCAAGCCGCGTAAGCGTCTTGATGTTGGCACATGGGGCATTATGGGTATCGGAATGGGCGCCGCTGTTGCCGCAGCCGTTGAGACTGGCCAGCGCGTTTTGGCCGTCGAAGGGGATAGTGCCTTTGGATTTTCGGGCATGGAAATCGAAACAATCTGCCGCTATAATTTGCCGGTCTGTGTTGTTGTGTTCAACAATAACGGCATCTATCGCGGTACTGATCAAAACCCGACAGGTGGTGAAGATGTAGCCCCGACCGTGTTTGTCAAAGATGCCCGCTATGACCTTATGATGGCTGCCTTTGGTGGTGTTGGCGTCTATGCGACAACACCGGATGAGCTGACACGCGCGGTAAATGAAGCAATGGATAGTGGCAAACCAACCTTGGTCAATGCTGTCATTGATGAAAATGCCGGAACGGAAAGTGGCCGTATAGGTAATCTAAACCCGCAAAGTGTGGTTTCAAAGAAATAGCAACAGAGACAAAGCATTCCAGTTTAGACATAGGATAGGATTATGAAAGCTCTTCAAGGCATTAAAGTTCTGGATTTCACCCATGTTCAGTCAGGCCCAACCTGTACCCAACTTCTGGCTTGGTTTGGCGCTGATGTAATCAAGGTTGAGCGTCCAGGTGTCGGTGACGCAACTCGCCAGCAGCTAGTCGATGTTGACGGGGCCGACAGCCTCTATTTCACCATGTTGAACCATAATAAACGGTCAATTGAGTTGAATTCCAAAAACGAAACCGGCAAACAGATTTTGACTCGTCTTATCGAAACCTGTGATGTTCTTGTGGAAAATTTTGCCCCGGGCGCGCTTGACCGGATGGGCTTCACATGGGAGCGGATTCAAGAGATCAATCCGCGCCTGATTATGGCTTCAATCAAAGGCTTTGGCCCGGGCAAATATCAAGATTGCAAGGTTTATGAAAATGTCGCGCAATGCGCGGGTGGTTCAGCCTCAACAACTGGTTTTCGAGATGGCCCGCCATTGGTGACGGGTGCGCAGATTGGTGATTCGGGAACTGGTCTTCATTTGTGTCTTGGCATTGTAACCGCGCTGTTCCACCGTGAAAAATCTGGCCGTGGTCAAAAGGTAACTGCGGCGATGCAGGATTCGGTTCTAAACCTTGCCCGCGTAAAGCTTCGTGATCAGCAGCGTCTTAACGCTGGCCCATTGAAAGAATATTCACAATTTGGTGAAGGCATTCCATTTGGTGATGCCACGCCGCGCGCTGGCAATGACTCAGGTGGCGGACAGCCCGGACGCATTCTGCGTTGTAAAGGGTGGGAGCAAGATCCAAACGCCTATACTTATTTCATTATTCAAGCGGCGGTCTGGGAAAAGGTCTGCGATATCATTGGTGAGCCTGATTGGAAAACCAAAGATGGTTATGCCAAACCGCCACAACGGCTTGATAAATTGAACGAAATTTTTGAGCGTATTGAACAATGGACAATGACCAAGACCAAATTTGAGGTCATGGATGCATGTAACCCGCTTGATATTCCGGTAGGTCCAATCTTATCGATGAGAGAAATTGCCGAAGATGAAGGCCTTTATGCGACTGGAACATTGGTAAAGGTCGATCATCCAGAGCGCGGCGAATATATCTCGGTTGGCTGTCCGATAAAATTATCCGACAGTCCGGCTGATGTTCAGCGCTCGCCATTGCTTGGTGAGCATACAACCGAAATTCTGACAGATGTTCTTGGTTACTCAGCCGAAGAGCTGGCCCAAATCGTTGAATCGGGCGCGGTTGGCGCGGCTAGATAAGGATATTATTTTGGTAAACCATTGATTAAATGATTTATCTTTAAAATTAGGCTTTGCGCTTTAGGAGAGCAGGCAATGAGAATTGTATTACACGGACAGCAGGCTTTTGGTCAGGCTGTTTTAGAAAGACTTTTAGAACGCGGCGAAGATGTTGTTGCTGTTTGTTGTGCGCCGACAAAAGAGGGAAAACCCGAAGACCCATTGGTCGAACTAGCGCGTGAAAAGGGTTTGCCCGTGCATCAGCCTGCATCATGGAAAACACCTGAAGCATTAGCATTGATGGAATCATTCAATGCTGATGTTTGTATGATGGCTTATGTGTTGTTGTTTGTTCCGCAGGAAGTGCGCGATGCGCCAACATACGGCACTTTTCAATATCATCCGTCGCTTTGTCCACAGCATCGGGGGCCATCTTCGATCAACTGGCCGATTGCAATGGGTAAAACCCGCACTGGTTTGTCTATTTTCTGGCCTGATGATGGTCTGGATGAAGGCCCGATGATGTTGCAGAAAACATGCGAAATTGGCCCTGATGAAACGCTTGGCGATGTTTATTTTAAAAAACTGTTCCCGATGGGCGTTGATGCGATGATCGAAGGGCTTGAACTGGTTAAGGCTGGCGTCATCATCAAACATAATCAGCGTTTGGAAGATGGTTCATATGAAAGCTGGTTTGGCAAAGCCGCTGCCAAGATCGATTGGTCAAAGCCGGCTGCCGATATTTACAATATTATCCGTGCTGCCAACCCTGCGCCAGGGGCGTGGACAACAATTGGCGGCAGTGAATTGAAAATTTATGACAGTGCGCGCGTTGATGGCACTGGAACTGCTGGTCAAGTCGTCTCGGTTAATGAAGATGGTGTCACGGTACAGGCCGAAGGTGGCCGTATTTTGATTAAGCGTGTACGGCCTGCTGACGGTGGCAAAACGGCGGCAAGTGAGTGGGCTGCCGCTGCGGGAATCAACTCTGGAACAAAGTTAGGATCATAGCGGTGAGCTTCAAAACAGATATAGAGATCGCGCGTGCGGCGGAAAAGAAGCCTATTTTTGAAATTGGTGATGTTCTGGGCATACCGTCTGCTGAGCTGGTTCCATTTGGTCATGATAAAGCGAAGGTAAG
>CAJYBL010000123.1 GCA_913064995.1 uncultured Alphaproteobacteria bacterium | reverse complement strand
GCCAGGCCTAGACATGCTGGCCGCCATTCACATGAATTTCCGATCCATTTAGATATTTGGCCTGATCACTGCAAAGGAAAAAAACAGTGTCGGCAACTTCATCAGCATTGCCGAACCGGCCAAGCGGAATTTGTGGAATGATTGTTGCCTCGCTATCAGGCGACAGAATATCGGTTTTGATCTCACCCGGGGCAATGGCATTTACCCGAATGCCAAGCCTGCCAAAATCAGACGCCATTTCGCGGGTCAATGCGCTAAGCGCAGCTTTAGATGTGGCATAGGCCGAACCGGCATATTCATGGACGCGGCTGCCGGCAATCGAGGTTACATTCACAATTGAACCATCACCCTTGCCAAGTGAGTCGCACAGTTTTTGCGCCAGCATGATTGGGGCAAACACATTCACTTGATAAACATGCTGCCACAAATCAAGCGATGTTTTATGGCAATCAAGACGGCTGCCATCAGGCGTTTTTGGTGAAATTGCAGCATTATTTACCAGCGCGTGAAGGGGCTTGCCATCGAGCTGCGTCAATAATTCTGCCGCGCCGCGGCTCACATCTTCAGGCGATGATAAATCAATTTGCAGATGGTCTTCCGGCCCTGCTTCCCAAGGACAATTTTCAGGAAAACCATGGCGTGAACAGGTAATAACGCGCCAGCCAGCGCTGGAAAACCGCTTTACGGTTGCATGACCAATGCCGCGGCTTGCCCCTGTCAATACCAGAATTTTCCGGTCATCCATGAATCATAAACCCCTTTCACCTTTCCATTCCAAGCAGCCGGGGTCAAACCTGAACCGGCTGCGGAAAATGGCTTTAATTCATATGTCAGAGTGGCGTCAAAAATGATCGAGGTCAAATGGGCAGGTTGGCTAGCTGCTGGTGATCCCGCGAAGCCGTTCAGAACGCCGCCGCAATAATTCCAAAACCGTTAACAGAATGATCGACAAGAGCACCAAAAGCGTGGCAACGGCAAGAATCGTCGGGCTGATCTGTTCGCGAATACCCGACCACATCTGACGCGGAATTGTGCGCTGTTCTGGACTAGCCAGAAACAGAACCGCAACCACCTCGTCAAATGAGGTGATAAAGGCAAATAGCCCGCCCGAAATTACTCCGGGAATGATCAATGGCATCTGCACTTTGCGGAACGTGATGAGAGCCCCCGCGCCAAGCGATTGCGATGCCCGAACAAGCGATTTGTCAAACCCAACAAGGGTCGCTGTTACGGTAATGATCACGAAGGGCGTGCCAAGAACCGCATGCGCCATAATCACGCCAAGGTAGGTTTGGCTTAGATGTACCTGCGAATAGAAATAGAACATGCCAGCTGCAGTGATAATCAATGGTACAATCATTGGCGAAATCAGGATCGACATAACCAACCGGCGATAGGGCATTTCAGACCGGCTGAGGCCAATTGCCGCCAATGTACCGAGCGCGGTTGACAAAAGCGTTGCACAAATCCCAATGAAAAAGCTGTTGCGAATGGCTCTGATCCATTGGCCATTATTCCATGTGTCGGCAAGCCATGCCCAGCCAAATGGCTCGTCAGGGGCCGACATACCATTTCGCAGAATATCCTCATACCAGCGAAGCGAATAGGCCTCGGGATTAAAGTTCAACATGCCCTTGGTAAAGCTGAAATAAGGCTCAACATTAAATGACAGCGGCAAAACCACAATGATTGGCAGGATCAAGAACAGGAAGATCAATCCGCAAATGCCGCGATAAACATAATGCCAGATATATTCACCAGTGCTGGTGTAGGGAGGAAGCTTTGCCATATTATTATCCCAGCTTCATGTTATCGATACCGATAACCTTGTCATAAGCCCAATAAAGAACCAAAACGCCTGCCAGCAAAATTCCGCCAAGCGCTGCGGCAAGCGACCAGTTAAGTGATTTTTGCATGTGATAGGCAATCATATTGGAAATCAACTGACCATCCTGACCACCAACAAGCGCTGGTGTGATGTAATAGCCGATTGCCAAAATGAACACCAGCAACCCGCCTGCACCAATCCCCGGGATTGTTTGCGGCATGTAAACCTTGATAAACGCCATTGTCGGAGTGGCGCCAAGCGAGCGTGCGGCGCGCATATATGATGGTGGAATGGTTTTCATCACCGAATAGAGCGGTAATATCATGAATGGCAGCAAAATATGCGTCATCGCAATGATCGTACCGGTCATATTATAGATCAGCGAAAAGCGCGCATCATCAGCAGTGATGCCAACAAAAACCATCAAATCATTGATCACGCCTTGCGATTGCAAAATGGCAATCCATGCTGTTGTTCGCACCAAAAGCGATGTCCAGAACGGCAACAAAACCATGATCATCAGCAGATTGGATGTGCGCAATGGCAAAGTTGCCAGCAAATAGGCAACCGGATAGCCAAGCAAAAGACACAAACCCATAACCGTTGCCGAAATCAGCATGGTACGCCAGAACAACTTTACATAAATTTGGCGGTTTTCATCTTGCCGGACAAAGCCTTGATCAACCGTATAGCGACCATCAAGCGCGGTGGCGTAAAACCCCGGCGTAAGATCTTGAGACGTGATCTTCATGGCCTGCCAGACTTCGATATTGCCCCATTTCTTATTGGCTTTGATAACGCTTTCTTTGAAAGGTGGTTTTAATTTTTTAGCCTTGCGCGCAGTTGATGTGAACAATGATCGCGTTCCAGGAGACTCTTGGTTCACACGCGTCGCAGCCCGGCCAATTGTGCGATCGGCACGCGCAGTTTTTAGATCGGCAACCAACGCCTCAAACATCTTTTCATTCGGCTCAGTCAGCCCATCCCACATGGTTAACTGCTCGGTCAGATTCGGCATATGCGATGAAAAGCGGTCGTTATAAACCCCTTGCCACATCAGCGCAATAATCGGGATGACAAAGCTTGCCATGACAAAGGCAAATAGAGGTACCACAAGCGAGACAGCGCGGACACGGCTACGGAATAAAGCCTGTGCCAGCTTTTTCTTTAACGGTGTTCCATCGGCCGCGGTAATTGGCTCGAGAGGAGCTGTTTGACTATCTGCCATGGTGAAAATAAATCTCGGTTGAAAAGTGGCTAATGAATAACGGTCACATGGAAACCCCATGTGACCGCTTTGGTTTTTGGTTTTAGCTTGACAACCAAGCGTTGAAACGCTCATTCAACTGATCAGCATTATCTGCCCAGAATTCAAAGTCATTCTGCAACGCATTTTTAAAGTTTGCAGCAGCTGTAGGCATATGGTCTGCCATGTTGATGCTATCATCAGAATGGAAAGTACCAATACGAGCTTCCGATGATGCGCGTGCTGGACCGTAAGAAATCCATGATGCCTGCGCAGCAAGCTGCTCAGTTGCTGTTGAGAAAGCAACAAAATCAAGGGCTGCTTCTTTATTCTTTGACCCTTTTGGAATCACCCAGAGATCAAGGTCATAAATCTGACCGTCCCACACCATTTCAAATGACTGGCCTTCAGCATTTTTGGCATTGAACACACGGCCGTTCCAAGCAGTTGAAAACACAACTTCACCGTCAGCAAGAAGCTGTGGTGGCTGTGCGCCAGCTTCCCACCAGACCACGTCGTCTTTAATTGTATCTAATTTTGCAAAGGCTCGTGCCACGCCTTCCTCTGTTCCAAGGACATTGTATACCTCGCTGACAGGAACTCCATCAGCAATTAAGGCAAACTCCATGGTCACCTTTGGTGATTTACGCATGCCGCGTTTACCCGGAAATGCCTTGGTGTTGAAAAAATCAGCCATTGTGGTTGGCTTGTTCCAGTTTCGTGTTTTGCTTGAATCATAAGCGTATACGGATGACCAAACGATATTAGCGACCGCACAGTCATGCAATGTACCTGGTAAAAAGTCTTCAGTTGCCGGCGTACCATCGGGCGCTGGCGGCAGAATTGAATGATCAATTGGCTCCAAAAGACCTTCATCACATGCGCGAATAGCGTCTGACAATTCAACGTCAACAACGTCCCATGTCACATTTCCAGACTCAACCTGAGCTTTGATCTCGGCAATACCCCCGCCGTAATCTTCTGATACAATGGCTTTGCCAGTCTTTGCCATCCAAGGCTTATGATAGGCCTCTACCTGTGACTTTGTGTATGCACCGCCCCATGACACGACAGTCAAATCGGCGGCAATCGCAGCGCTGCTAACAAATGCTGACGCACCTGCAATCGCGATTATTTTTTTTGTTAATCCAGACATTATGTCCACTCCCTTTGGTTGTTCGTGCGTTTTAAGAGCCGCACTACTCTTTTTAATAGCCACTACTCGTTAATCAAGTAGCGGGCCATCATTGACTATTAGCATAGTCAAACTGGTTCATTGAAATCAAGCGCGCGGCAATCATCGTTCTTCCAGCCGATTTGCGACAATGCTCCAATTTCCAGACCAAGCTGACCTGAAGTGTTTGGAACTTTGACGATAAACTGATCATCGCCAGCCACATTCATCCGGCAACGGATATGATCGCCAAGATAGATTAATTCTTCGATGCGTGCGTCAAGTGAGCTTGTTCCAGCAGATTTTTTCGCCGTAACGATACAGCGTTCCGGACGAACAGATAAGGTTGTTCGGCTGCCAACAGCACCAACATTCACGGCAAGCGCCTTGACAACATCACCTGCGTCCAGCTTGACCGTTGCAATGTTTTTGCTGACCGACTGAACCGTTCCAAGCATTTGGTTGTTCTCGCCAATAAATTGCGCCACAAACGCATTTTCTGGCTTTTCATAAAGCGTAACTGGATCAGCAAGCTGTTGGATAATGCCATCATCAAAAACCGCAATCCGGTTTGACATGGTCAAGGCTTCAGACTGGTCATGCGTTACATAGACAACCGTCACCCCAAGATTTTCATGAATATGCTTGATTTCATACTGCATATGTTCGCGAAGCTGTTTGTCGAGCGCACCAAGCGGTTCATCCATCAAAACCAGCTGAGGATTAAACACCAATGCACGTGCCAACGCAATCCGCTGTTGCTGTCCACCAGA
>CAJYBL010000122.1 GCA_913064995.1 uncultured Alphaproteobacteria bacterium | reverse complement strand
TGGTACGAAGACAGATAACTATTCTATCACGGGAATAATGCTGCCTGATATCGCATGGAACTTGCTTACTAAAGTAATACACGCCACGCTTTTGATAGATATAAGAGGTATTATATTTGTCTACCATATTGTCCACCCAAGTTGACTGCTGCAAATAATATGCTTGCAAATCAATTGAGTAGTTCAATTGGGACACGAGAAATGGTGCGGCCGAGAAGACTCGAACTTCCACGGGGGTTAGCCCACAGCGACCTCAACGCTGCGCGTCTACCAATTCCGCCACGGCCGCACTTCTGAGGTGCCCTCGGTATGTCACCTTTATTGTCATTTATCAAGCCTGTTTCGCCGCCTTAAGCGAAAAAGAAAAAAGCCAACCCTTCACAGCCGCTCTCGCGCAACAACCCGCCAAAGCCGCATAACCGGCGCGAAAACATAGCTAGCCAGCAAAAGGCAAGCTATGTTATTACCATTTACCAACATGGCTTTATTGCAAACCGGATCACAACCATGCCCCCAGCAACCCAGCCTGAAAATTTGGATCAAGACGCCGCCGCACCGCCAGTGCCTAGCTTACCGCTGGCATGGCGTCATTTCGCCGGTTTCCAGCCCTATGAGCCGCTTTTGGCCGAAATGCAGGCATGCGCAACCGCCATTCGTCAGAACGCCGCTGCCGAGGCTGTATGGCTTCTTGAACATGAGGCGGTTTATACCGGCGGCACATCGGCAAAGCCACATGATCTTTTGACACCCGGAAATGTGCCAATTTCGCATGTTGGGCGCGGCGGCCAATGGACTTGGCACGGGCCGGGCCAGCGTGTTGCCTATGTTATGCTTGACCTCAGCCGCCGCGGTCAGGATGTGCGCGCCCTTGTTCATGGGTTGGAAAGCTGGATCATTGCCAGCCTTGCCGCCTTTGGCATTGCCGGTCAACGGCGCGATGGCTTGCCCGGAATCTGGGTTAAAAACGGCAAAAGCGACAGCGGGCTTGATAAAATTGCAGCGATTGGCATCCGCATAAGCCGCTGGGTCAGTTGGCATGGCATTGCGATTAATCTTGATCCTGATCTCGACGCTTTTGATGCCATTGTCCCATGCGGCGTTCACGATGGCGGGGTGACATCATTTGCCGATCTTGGTGTGAGCGCCAGCATGGATGATCTTGACCATGTTCTAAAGACGCAATTTCCGGTGTTTTTCCCAAACCCGTAACATAACCCGACCCAACAGCCTGAAACCGCCAGGCAAAAGCTAGTCGGCTAATCGGCAAGCCGCAAATCTCCCAAAAAATCCAAAAGCGCAGTCACCGCCCGTTCGGCATCACCGGCGAGCCAGCGGCCAGCATCCGCCTCGCCCATCAAACCATCGCTTGGCCCTTCATGATGAAGCAGATAATTACGCCGCCCACGAAGCCAGCCAAGATTGGCCGTGTTGCCAGCATAGGCAAATGCCGCCCCGTCAAGATAGCCAGCAGGGCCAGCCTGTTCATGCTGAACAATATCAACAATGGCGGCGGCAAGGATGATCACACTTGCTGGCAATCCAGCAGATGCGCTGGCGGTTAGTTCACGGTAAAGAAGGCTGGCATGTGGGCCAAAATCGGCGATGTCAAAAGCCGACAGGCGGCCAAGCAAGGATGCGCTTACCGCCGCATGACCCATTGCCCGTTTCATATCTTTGCTTTTTCTGGCAAAGATTGGTCGGCCAGTAACGCCAGAAACCGCGCCGCATCCTGTAATTCAGCGCGCAAAAACCCATGCCGGTCGGCGGTTTCGAAATCGGTTCCCCATGTTTCGTTCTGCCAAAGCTCATCAAGAAAGGCGAGATCAAACATCGCGTCACTGTCAATCATCATCGACACAAACCCAAGCCCCAGCACCAGCGATCCCGACAGGCTGGTAGCGCGGTGCAAAATGCCAAGCTGCCAATCATCATGTGCGGCAATCAGCGCGCCGAATTTTTTCGCATCGCTTTGCCCGATTGGCATGATGCCAGTAACAATCTGAAGATGGATATCATGTTCGGCGGCCAGCCGGTCCAGCCAAGGCTGCCACTGATCATGCTGGCGGCTGGCAAGATCAGTTTGCGCATCGCGATAACAAAGCAGATCATTCCCACCATAGGCAGTGAGTTCGGCCATCACCATATCACGTTGCGGCGTCACCCGATCGATCACCGTGACGGCAAGGCTGAATAGAGGCATTGTTGCCGGATCAATATCATCGCCCTGCGCCCGCCATTCATCGGCAATCGCCGATGCCAAAGCCATTGTTGGCAGGCGCAACAGGCTTCCCGCTGGTGAGCGTAAATTCCGCCCATCAAGCTGGATCGACAGGCCATCATCGGCCAGCAAGACTGATTTATAAAATCGTTTTTTTGCCGCCATCACGCCTGACAATCCCTATCCAATATAAAAACTTTAAATTCAGAATTTTGCGCCGGTTTTGGTCTGCGCCGGTTTTGGCCATTGCCTAATAATCTTGAAACCGCCAGCCTGCTGCCGGTAAATCCATACCAAGATCGGCAAGGCTTGCTTTCAAATGCGGGCTTGGCGGCGCGGTAATCACTTTGCCATCGGTCAGTTTTAACTGCCACGCATGAAGATGCAGCCGGCGTGCAATCAACCCGCCCGGATGCGCGTCATCACCAGCATATTTCCCATCACCGCAAATCGGGTGGCCAATATGCGCCATATGAACGCGCAATTGATGCGTTCTTCCGGTTAAGGGGCGCAGCGCCATCAACGCCATTTTCCGACCAGCATGATCAAGCCGGCGATACAGGGTTTGCGCCGATTGCCCATCTTCGTGAACCTGCATTTTTTCGCCAGCCTTGCCGCCAAGCTTTAAAATCGGATCACGGATACTGCCCGATTCAGGCGGCAGTCCCATGACCAGCGCAAGATAGGTTTTTTCCAGCCGGTGTTTTTGAAACGCATCGGTCAGGCTGCGCGCCGCCTCGATCGTTTTGGCCAACAACAGAACGCCGCTTGTATCTTTATCAATCCGATGAACCAGCCGTAACCGGCTGCCAGCATCATCACTCATGGCCCGCATCATGCCGTCAATATGGTGATGCGTGCCCGTGCCGCCCTGAACCGCCAGCCCGCTTGGCTTGTTTAACGCCAGCCAGCCCTTGCCTTCGGCAAGGAACATATCGTCAAATTGCTGGCGAAGTGAACTGCTGGCCACAATCCGCGGTACCGCCGGTTTGCTGGCGGCAGGGGTTTCGGCAATCACCGGCGGAAGACGCAGCGTCTGGCCGCTGGCAAGCCGTGTCGCCGCCTTGGCCTTGGCACCATCAAGCCGGATCAGGCCATTGCGCAGCATTCGTTCAATCTGCCCTTGGCCAAGCCCGGGAAATAGCCGCCGTAAAAACCGGTCAAGCCGCGTGCCGTCCTCATGGTCGGGAACCGCCTCAAAGCGCCATTTATTGCCGGTTGCCGCAGACCCTTTGGCCACAATATCTTTACTCATTGCCATATTCCACTATGCCTAACCGCCCAAAAACCCGCGCCAAATGCCAAAAGCGACAATAGCACTGATGCCATAACATAAGCACCGGCCATTACCATACCCTGTTTCTGCCATAAATGACCCGCATCAAGCGCAAAGCTGGAAAAGGTGGTCAGCGCGCCAAGCAAGCCAATGGCGAAAAAGCCCCGCCATGCCTCGGGCAAAACCATGCCAGCGGCAACCGCACCAGCAAGACAGCCCATCAAACCCGAACCGGCAATATTCACCAGAAATGTTGCTAATGGCCCGGCAATACCAAATAGACCAGCACCAACGCTAAGGTTAACCCCATAGCGCAAAACAGCACCAATCGCCCCTCCCGCCGCAACGGCGGCAATCATTGTTGCACTTGCCATCTAGCCCTCGTCAGTCTTTTCGCCGGTTTCAAGCACCGGTTGTTTGCTTGCCCGTAACCGATCCCAATAGGCAAGACGTTTGGCAATTTCGCGCTCATAGCCGCGTTCAACCGGATGATAGAAAACCTGCCGATCCATTCCATCGGGAAAACAATTCTGTCCAGAAAACCCGTCCGGATCGTCATGGTCATACGCATAATCAGCACCATAGCCAAGCTGTTTCATCAATTTGGTTGGCGCGTTCAAAATATGCGCTGGCGGGCTAAGCGATCCAGTTTGAGCAGCCGCCTTTGTTGCGACCTTAAACGCCTTATAGGCGGCGTTTGATTTTGGCGCTGTTGCCAGATAAATCACCAATCCGGCAATGGCAAGATCGCCTTCAGGGCTGCCAAGCCTTTCATAGGCCTGCCATGCGGCCAAGGCACGCGGCTGTGCTTCAGGTTCGGCAAGCCCGATATCCTCGGCGGCAAAACGGGTTAGACGCCGCAAAATATAATGTGGATCCTCACCGCCAGCCAACATACGAGCAAGCCAGTAAAGACCGGCATCAGCATCCGATGACCGCAAGGTTTTATGCAAGGCCGACATCAAATTATAATGTTGATCCCCTGCCCGATCAAAGGCGGGGGCGCGCCCTGCTACCAATTCGGCAAGACCGCGACTATCCAGCCTTGTCGTTGCTGGCATTTCAACAAGCAGACTTGCCATATTCAGCAAATAACGCCCATCGCCATCAGCCATGCCAAGAAGCGCGGTGCGGGCGTCATCATCAATTGGCAAATCACGCCCGATATGCGCCTCAAGACGGCTCAAAATCGCCTCAAGCGCGGCACGATCCAACCGGTCAAGAACCAGCACTTGCGCCCGCGACAGCAATGCACCATTCAAGGCAAAGGAAGGGTTTTCCGTGGTTGCCCCAACAAGCGTCACTGTGCCATCTTCGACACGCGGCAATAGGCCATCCTGCTGCGCCTTATTAAACCGGTGGACTTCATCAACAAATAAAAGCGTGCGCTGTCCCTGCAAGCGGCGTTGGGCGGCGCGGTCAAAAACCTTACGCAATTCACCAACCCCATCAAATACCGCCGATATTGGTTCAAACGCCATATCAGCCGCATCTGCCAGCAGCCGCGCAATCGTTGTTTTACCAGTACCGGGTGGCCCCCAAAAGATAATCGAACCAAGTGACCCATGCGCAGGCATCAAGC
>CAJYBL010000121.1 GCA_913064995.1 uncultured Alphaproteobacteria bacterium | reverse complement strand
TGGGCGCGATAATATAATCCGCTCTACTTGACGGCGTTTCAGAAAATCTACCGCCCATGCTACAGCCATATAGGTTTTACCTGTGCCCGCAGGACCAAGCCCAAACACTACCTCGTTATTATGCAATAATTTGAAATACCCTGCCTGTCCGGCTGTACGCGGGAATATCTTTTTCTTCCAAGTGGTCGCAAACAGGCTTTTATCGATAGGGGTGGTAGCAGGATTTACCCCGTTTTCAGTCTGCCGCAAGATGTCATCAACCAAGGTTGCGCTTAACGCGTCCTTATTATCTTGGGCGCTAAGCTGTTTATACAAGCTGGTGAAGGTTTTGCTGGCTAGCTCCACCTTATCTGAAAGACCAGTGATTTTTATCTGGTTACCAAAACTGTCCATACTGACATTCAAGGCTTGTTCTATTCGCGCCAGATGTTGATTATGCTGACCACAAATAAGGGTCAAGAGCGTGTTATCTTCAAATTCTAGACGAACGGTTTTCTGTGCCTCTGACACGCTTATGCTGCTCCTTTTGTACTAGCGGCTGCGGGGGTGCAAAGAAGGGAGTTCTGCCGCGCCTCGGTAATATCCAAATCCATAATGCGGCCAATCCAGCTTGCCTCTCCTGATAAATAGACCGATTGCATAAATGGGCTACGTCCGGACATCTGCCCATCTCTGCTTCCTTGCTTTTCAATCAGAACTGGCAAGCGCATGCCTTCACATTTTTTGTTAAAGGCTAATTGCTGGGCATTTAGAAGCTGTTGCAAGGCAGCGAGCCTATCTGATTTTACCTGTTCATCAATTTGGCCATCTACCCCGCTAGCAGGGGTGCCAGGCCGCGCACTATATTTAAAGGAATAAGCAGAAGCATAACCAACATCAGAGACCAGCTTAATGGTATCGGCAAAATCTTTGTCACTTTCGCCCGGAAAGCCAACAATAAAATCCCCTGACAAGGCAATGTCCGGCCGCAGCGTCCGCAAGCGGTCAATAATGCGGCGATAATCATCGGCCGTGTGACGCCGGTTCATTGCCGATAAAATGGAGTCCGAGCCAGACTGAACAGGCAGATGTAAATACGGCATTAGCGCCGGAATATCACGATGCGCAGTCATCAACGCCTCATCCATATCCAGCGGATGTGAGGTGGTATAGCGCAAACGCTCCAGCCCATCAATTTCAGCTAGTTCACGCAGCAAGCGCCCCAACCCCCATTCACCGCGATTATCCGCAGGCGTGCCATGCCATGCATTTACATTTTGGCCAAGAAGGGTAATCTCTTTCGTGCCGCCAGCGACCAGTCGGCGGGCTTCATCCAAGATTTGAGCGGCAGGGCGAGAAAATTCTGCGCCTCTGGTGTAAGGGACAACACAAAAGCTGCAAAATTTATCGCATCCTTCCTGCACTGACAGAAACGCTGCTGGCCCTCTGGGCGAAGCCTCTTCAGGCAGGAAATCAAATTTCACTTCTTCTGGAAATTCGGTATCCACCACAGATTTACGCGCCGCTGGGTCTGCTTTGGCAACCAGCTCCGGCAGACGGTGATAGGTTTGTGGGCCCACCACCATATCTACATAAGGGGCACGGCGGGTGATCTCCTCCCCTTCAGCTTGCGCCACGCACCCGGCTACTGCGATCAGCATCTGGCGATTTTGCTGGTCTTGGGCGCGTTGTTTTAACACCCGCAAACGCCCTAAATCAGAAAAGACCTTTTCCGCCGCTTTTTCACGAATATGACACGTGTTCAAAATTACCATATCAGCACCATCAGCCATATCAGTTGGCGCATAACCAAGCGGTGCTAGAACATCGGTCATACGGTCAGAGTCATAAACATTCATCTGACAGCCGTAGGTTTTGATAAAAAGTTTTTTGGTCAAGAGCGCTATGTCACATTTCGGCAGTGCAAATCCAAGTCCCCTTGTACCGCCTAGAAGTAAAGATGGTCAAGGAAAAGCCTCGGCACGGCACCACTTCATCATGATTGCGTCGATTTTCTGATTACCTTGTTTGTAATAGTCTTTGCGGCGGCCAAATTCGGCAAAACCAAAATCACGATAAAGCCCAAGTGCTGGCACATTATCCTCGGCGACTTCAAGCACGGCCTTAGCCATATTCCGGCTGGCGCCATAATCGAAAAAACGCTGCAAAAGCCTTTTGCCAACACCCTGCCTTTGCCAGTCAGGTGTAACGCCAATTGACAGGATTTCAGCTTCATCATCAATAATCGTGGCAAGAAGATAACCGCCAAGATATGAATTTAAATCATCGGCTAATGTGGATTGTGGCTGATCTTGATTGGGCACTAGATCAACAAAACCACAAAAAAAAGGTTTGGTTTGCAATGCCATTAGACGCGGCTGATCAAACGCCGTTGCAAATAATCTGGCCTCAAGCGCAGCAATTGCATCACAATCAGCCGGAGTGATGCGCCGGATCATCAAACCGATGCTTTCTTTTTCGGTCCAAGGCGCGGATCGGTAAGATAAAGCGGCGTCAACGGCGAAATCTTGCCGCGTGCAAGGTGATGCGCGGCAAGCCTAGCAATCATACCAGCATTGACCAATATCTCATCAACCCCTTGATCAGCCGCATCAGCTGATATCATTCTGCCGCTCGCCAAACGAGCCTGACTGCCAGCGCCAATAAAAGCAGCGGCAGCAGCTTGTCCGCCATTACCTGCAAGCAAAATCGCTTCTTGGCCAAGCGCCGAAGGCACAAGCAATGGCAGTTGTTCGATGTGCGCTTCAAAAATATCACCTTGCGGTGTCATATCGGCGGCAAAAAACTGCGCATAAACATTGCCGCGCCGCGTATCGGCAAGACATAAGATTGGCAAATCACCATCTTCATCACCACAAGAATAGGCAAGCGCCTCAAGGCCAGAAATGCCAAGCCCAGGCAAATCATGCGCCAGACAAACACCTTTGGCCGCGGCCAGTGAAACACGAAGGCCGGTAAATGATCCAGGGCCACGCCCGGCAGCAACATGGCTAACCATGGCAAAATCAATATCTGCCTCGGCCAAAGTCGAAACCGCCAATGGCACCAATGATGCGGCCTGCCCAAAGGTGGCCTCAGCCATTTTCATGGCGCGAATCATCCCATCAGCATAGACGGCAACTGAAAGTAGATTGGTGCTGGCTTCAAAGGCTAATATCACCGGCAAGGTATCGTCACGTTTGGACGTTTTCAATCGACTTATCCTTTTATTCAATTTGGCTTATCAGGTTGCATCATCTTACCAAGATGCGTTAAATGAGATCGCTCTAACATTGGCAACGCCGCCAGTAAGACTAGGGTTGTATCATTTTTTAGGTGGAAAATCTGCTGTGGACATAAAAAGTTATCAAAATGCTTGTCATTGGCTTGCCTATCTTGGCAGCAGTTTTGTAACAATGTTGGTTCTGGTATTGTCGTTTCCGGGATCGGCCTTTGCCGCCGATCATGCAGTAATTTTGATGTATCACCGGTTTGGCGAAGATCGGCTTCCGAGCACGAATATCCGCCTTGATCAATTTGATGCGCATCTCGAAAAACTATCAAATGGCAATTATTCGGTCTGGCCTTTGGCAAAGATTGTCGATCATTTACAAAATGACATGCCGCTTCCCGACCGCACAGTCGCAATTACCATTGATGATGCCTATCTATCGGTTTTCACCGAAGCATGGCCACGGCTAAAGGCAAAAGGATTTCCCTTTACCGTTTTTGTTGCCACCGATCCGATTGATCGCAAGAATCGCGGCTATATGAGCTGGGATCAGCTTCGGCAATTACAGGCTGATGGGGTTGGCATTGGCAGCCAGACTGCCAGTCATCCGCATATGCATTTATCCAGCCTTGCCGATGTTGACGTCGAATTACAAAAGTCAAACCAGCGGTTTCTAACCGAGCTTGGCCTTCGTCCAAATCTGTTTGCCTATCCTTATGGCGAATATAATCTGGCCGTTATCGAGCGCGTAAAAGCGGCTGGTTTCATTGCCGGTTTTGGTCAAAATTCGGGTATTGCGCATGGCTATGATGGTTATTTTGAACTGCCACGTTTTGCCATGAATGAACGTTATGGTGCGATGGATCGTTTATCATTGGCGATTGACGGCCTGCCGCTTAAAGTCAATCAGATTCTGCCTGCCGATGTTGTGATTGAGAAAAACCCGCCTGATTTTGGGTTTACGCTGGCGCCAGAAATTGCCACAAATGGCCAATTACGTTGTTTTAACAACACCTATGACCAGTTAAAAATCAGCCGATTAGGGCCACGTGCCGAAGTGCGGTTTCCCGGTCCCTTGCCTGCGGGTCGTGCCCGTGTCAATTGCACCATGCCCGGCCCGGATGGACGCTGGCGCTGGTTTGGCAAACAATTTCTGGTGCCATAAGGGCAGCGGTAAATGCTAGCTTAGATACGCCAGAGCAAAGCGGCCAAAATCATTGCTGCGGATCAAGTCTTCCAGCTTTTTCACATAAGCATGGCCAATTTCGGCATAGCGATCGAGATATTTGACCAGCATTTTGGCTTCGCCAGCTTTCGGGCGGTTGCGCAATGCCGAACGCGCCTTGCGAAATTTCTGATAATGAGAATGTGTGTTCAGATTATGCATATAGGCGCGAACCGAACCAAGCAAAGATCCAAAACTGCGCACAACTGCGCGGTCATTACTGGCATCAAGCGGCCTGATGCCAGCTTGATCACGCCATGCCCATTGGCCAAATAACGCATTGCCCTGAATGGCAAATCGCGATGTTCCCCAGCCTGACTCAACTGCCGCTTGCGCCAATGCCAATGCCACAGAAATTGTATCAGCCCGCTCAAGCAATCGCGTCATCAAGGCTTTGTTATCCTGATCGGCCACGTCAATTTTATAAAGCTTTGCCCATTTTTCCAAGGTCACCCGATCGCCATTTTCAAAGCCGCGCTTAATCGCCTCGCGGCGTTTGCTGATTTCATCATTGCTCGCCAAAATAAGCGGCAGCACAATTTTGATGAACGATTCCTTTTGGGCTGTGCCTGACAAAGTTAAATGCGAGTCGGGAATATGGGTGAAAAAATCACGTGGCACCAAAAGGGGTTCCGGCACCAGCTTTGTGG
>CAJYBL010000120.1 GCA_913064995.1 uncultured Alphaproteobacteria bacterium | reverse complement strand
CTGCCGGAAAATGTCTAGCAACTTCGCGCATCAGATCGCGGATTGAATGATAAGGCTGTGAGGTGATGAGCCGTGACAGATAACTGCTCATGGCGCCAACCGGCTGTGAAATCGACATATCATTATCGTTCAAAATCACAATCAACCGATTATTGCTTGTGCCAGCATTATTCATCGCTTCATAGGCCATGCCAGCGCTCATTGCGCCATCACCAATCACCGCAATCACATTGCGCGGAATGCCCTGCATTTCGCTGGCAACAGCCATGCCAAGCCCCGCCGAGATCGATGTTGAGGAATGGCCAGCACCAAATGGATCAAAGGCTGATTCGCTTCGCTTGGTAAAACCCGATAGCCCACCTTTTTGCCGCAGGCTTTCAATCCGGTCACGGCGACCGGTCAGAATTTTATGCGGATAGGCTTGATGCCCAACATCCCAGATTAGGCGGTCTTCTGGTGTGGAAAACACATAATGCAAGGCAACGGTAAGCTCAACAACGCCAAGCCCCGCCCCAAGATGGCCACCCGTTTTCGAGACAGCGGAAATGGTTGCCGTGCGCAATTCATTGGCAAGCTGCGGCAAATCAGCTTCGGAAAGCCGCCGAACATCATCAATCTCTTTTATGTGATCAAGCAACGGTGTGCGCATTAACCTTATCATCCCATACTCGTAACACCGGCAAACCGGTAACTGGATTCTGGCAGACATCGCTGCCAATCATTGACCTTGTTTTGTCAGTCTCCGCCGTAGCTTTAAAAAACCGACGATCATAAACCTATCATGTTTTGCGCGTAATGGCGAAGACCGCCAAGTCTTGCATATATTTACCAGCCCCTTGCCATGGGGCAAGGGCATTATTCGCCTCATCAATTAGCCGTTTAGCTTCACCCGCTGCCGCATCCACGCCCATCAACGCCACAAAACCAGCCTTGCCGCGCGCCACATCCTGTCCAGCTGGTTTTCCAAGAACCGCTGAGTCACCATCATAATCAAGCAAATCATCAGCAATCTGAAATGCCAGTCCAAGATGTTTGGCATAGGCTGCCTGCGCTGCCAATAGCTGGTCATCCGCACCGCCAACAATACCGCCAGAAATCACCGCACATGAGATCAGCGCCCCAGTTTTCATCATTTGCATTTCGCTGGTTTCAGCAAGATTAAAAGGGCGGGTTTCGGCTTCAAGATCAAGCATCTGCCCACCAGCCATGCCAGCCAGACCGGACGCGTCTGCCAATTGCGCAACAAGACGAAGGCGAATGGCTGCATCGTCATGCGTGGCTTCGCCTGCCAGAATCTCAAACGCCATTGTTTGCAACGCATCGCCTGCCAGAATCGCGGTTGCATCGCCAAAAACCTTATGACAGCTCGGCTTTCCACGGCGCATATCGGCGTCATCCATGGCGGGCAGATCATCATGAACCAATGAATAGGCATGAAGACATTCAATCGCCGCAGCGGTGCGAAGCGCGCCATTGGTGGCAACAGCATCATCGTCATCGCCACGCGCCATCCGCGAAGCGCCAAGAACCAATGCCGCCCGCATGCGTTTACCACCATTAAAAACAGCATATTGCATGGCCTCAACAAGGCGGTTTGCTGGCCCTTTTGTTTCAGCAATTAATTGTTGCAAAACAACATCACAGGCCGCAGCGTCACGCTGCAATTGTTGCTGAAAACCGGCCATGTCCTAGGCTAGGCCTCACCCATATCAAAATCATTGGCATGATCGGGCGCACCAGCCGAAGATGGCACTTTGATTTTTTCGACTTTCATGCGGGCTTCTTCAAGCCGCGCCTGACAATGCGATTTTAATTCAGTGCCACGTTCAAAAGCTGAAATCGCATCATCAAGTGACACTTCGCCGCGCTCAAGCGATGCGACAATACTTTCAAGTTCCTTTAGCGCATCTTCAAAACTCAGCTTTTCCAGCGATGCGGATTTGGCAGCATTATCAGTCATTTTTTTCATCCCATTATATGTAATGGGAGTAGATTATTCGCCAGCAAGCGTTGTGGCAATTGATTTCACCATTTCGTCAATCTGCTTGCGTACCGCTGGCTTTTCGATGGTGTAATATGTTCGCACCAATTCCAGCGTTTCACGCCGCGCCATTGGGTCTTTTATTTGCTCGCCATTCAAAACGTCTGCATTATCGCCACGGCTGATCCAGCACGGTGAACTGCACATTGTGCCTTCCGAATTATCATTGAAAAAATAGCTGATCGGCACATCAAGAATTTGACTGATATCCCATTGCCGTAATGCGCTGATCCAGTTTGCGCCACGGTCTTATTTCTGTGCTTGCTGAGAGGTAACATTAAGCTCGGCGCCAAGCTGTTCTTGACTCACGCCAGCAAACGTATGGCGCAAAAGCACGCGCTTACCAACATGCATATCAATTGCATTATTATTGGTAATACGGAAGTTTCGGTCGGCGATATCATCCTTTGATATAAGCATAAAAAGTCGCCTCTATTCCAGGAAAGGCAGAAACTACCAACGCAAACCAGTCATTTTGGTTAGGCCAGATTGCCCCCGGCGGTATCCTATGCCGCTTTGATGAAATTGTGACACTTTCGACAACAGAAATTTGGCTAGATTTCTTCAAGCGCCGCCATAAGCGCATGCGCAATGCCGCTTTCAAAGGTGGAATGACCCGCAGCATCAATGATTTCCAATTTGGCTTTGCGACCCCATTTCGCCGCTAGACGGCTTGCCGTAATCGGGGGGCAAATAACATCATGTCGTCCTTGAACGATGGTTACTGGCAAATGCGCAATCCGCCCGACATTATCCATAATGTGATTATCGGGCATAAAGCAGTCGTTGACAAAATAATGCGCCTCGATCCGCGCCATCGTCAAGGCACCCGCACCGCTCATATGGCGGTTTCCGGCGCGTAAGGTTGAACACGAGGTTTCATAAGAAGCCCAAAATTCAGCCGCCTTTTGATGAATAACCGGATCAGGATCAATCAAGCGTTTGAAATAATTTGTCAGCAAATCACCCCGCTCGGCCGCTTCAAGATGACCTGTAAACCGGTCATGGGCTTCGGGGAAAAACCGCCCCATATCATTCAAGAACCAATCAACTTCGGCGCGCGTACCAAGAAAGATACCACGCAGAATCAGCCTGGTGACATGTTCAGGATATGCAATTGCATAAGCAAGCGCCAAGGTGCTTCCCCATGAACCACCAAATAAAACAAATTTGTTGATATTCAGCGATTTGCGAAGCGCCTCGATATCGCCGATCAGCGCATCAGTCCGGTTATCATCAAGGCCGGCATGTGGACGTGATTGCCCGCAGCCTCTTTGGTCAAACAGCACCACATGAAACCGCTTTGGGTCAAACAGCCGCCGATGCGCCGGTGCAATTCCTGCCCCTGGCCCACCATGCAAAAACAGCAAAGGCTGGCCATCTAAATTGCCACATTGTTCATAATAGATTTCATGCTGGTCACGTTGCAGAAAGCCGCTTCGGAACGGCATTGCCGGGGGAAATAATTCACGTTCCTGAATAAACGCATTTACCATGACAAGACCCCATTAAAAGCAATCACAACCCGACGCGGCAAAACGGGCAGCCAAGCTGCCCGTATGCATAATTGATCGATTGGCAAAACCAGATTGGCATAAACGACATCTTGCCAGATCGAAATGCTAGGCAGCGTCCATAAGATCTTCAAGACGAAGCGCCGCCGCATCCTGATCAATTTTTTCAATGGCCGCAAATTCACGGGCCAAACGCTCAAGCGCGGCCTGATACATTTGCCGCTCGGAATAGGATTGCTCGGATTGGTTTGTGCGGCGGTGAAGATCGCGCACAACCTCGGCAATTGAGACAGGATCGCCTGATTTGATTTTTGTTTCATATTCTTGCGCACGGCGCGACCACATTGTGCGGCGCACTTTGGCTTTGCCCTGCAATGTGGTGATCGCTTGTTCCATTTGTTTTTTCGAACTCAAAGTCCGCAAACCAAGGCTACGCGCTTTTTCCATTGGCACCCGCAATGTCATGCGATCATGCTCGAAGCGCACAACCAGCATTTCGAGCTTTGTCCCAGCAACTTCGCGTTCTTCAGTCCCCAAAATTCGGCCAACACCATGTGTTGGATAAACAACAAAATCGCCCTCTTCGAACGAACTCTCACTTTTTCGTGCCATATTTTCCCTCAGCGCCGCAGCCAACAAAACTTGTTTGCTTGCCACCAGCCTTTAAAAAACAATTCATGACAAAGATGATGCGTTGGCCAAAACTGATATTAACAAACAACAAAACCAAAACGCAGGCCTAAACAGCGCTACGACACAAGCTTCATCTCTAATTTCTGTTTAAACGATAGCTTATTTTTGCGGAAAAATCAATCATCTGGCCATAATCACGGTCAGGCTGTGGCTTGGCGCCAAAATTTAGGCGCCCTTACCTGGTGCCTTGCTGAAATATTTGTCAAATTTGCCAGTCTCATCCTGCATTTTTTCAGCTTCGGGCATGGCATCGATCTTTTGCCCGATATTCGGCCAGATTTCTGACATTTCACGATTTAGCTCAAGCCATTTTTCAGCTTCAGGCTCTGAATCAGGCAGAATTGCCTCAGGCGGGCATTCTGGCTCGCACACGCCGCAGTCAATGCACTCATCGGGATGGATAACCAACATATTTTCGCCCTCATAGAAACAATCGACAGGGCATACCTCAACACAATCAGTGTATTTGCAATTGATACAGTTATCGTTGACGATATAGGTCATTCGCGGCCTAGCTCCTCTAAATAATTTTGCGAAAAAGCCAGAATGAAACTGGGTCACGCCCGCTTTTTTATCTGTCTATCGCAGATGCGGCTAATCGGCAAGACCAAGACGGCTTTGTGCGCGTTTTGCTGCCATTCCCGATTGCACATCGTCAATATATAACAATCCGGCAAGCCGCCGCATCAATTGTGATTCATGCGAATCCAACTGCTTGTCGGCAAGCACCACCATCCAGATCATTTCCAGAATGATAATCCGGTCATCCATTTCGGTTTCGGTACGGATCTGGCGAACAAGGCTGTGAATTTCAATACGCGAATCATGCGCCGCAATCGCCTCATCAAGAAGGGTCTTTGCCTTATCACCCGCAAGTTCAA
>CAJYBL010000119.1 GCA_913064995.1 uncultured Alphaproteobacteria bacterium | reverse complement strand
GGGGAAATACCAGCACTGCACTGGCACCCTCGGCAGCTGCCATACGCGCCACATCAACAGCCGCATGACTGCCATCTGCATAGACCCCATTCACCAGCGGCAAGCGATCACCAACTTCGGCCAGCGATAACGCCAGAAGCTCCTGCTGTTCAGCAAAACTGCAAGCGTGAATTTCAGATGCATGCCCATTCACCGTGATCGCGCTTAGCCGGTCTGTTGCCGCAACGTCGCGCAAATGTTTGAGAGAGGTTTTCTGATCAATCGCATAATCCTGATCAAACGCGATCAGCGTCGCCGGAATCACGCCTTTTGCGACAAATTTTGGTGCAGTGGCCATCTATCTGTCCTGTTTTATGCCCGATCTTACGCTGGCTCTTTAGGGCTGGTCGCTGACGATTGATCCACGCTCGATAACATAGGTTCGATCGATCACATTTGCGACATGCGCATCATTCGACTCGGCGATGATGATCGACACACCCTCTGTTTTTAATGACGCCAGAATTTCACCCATGCGCTGTGCCAACACCGGGGCGATACCCTCGGTCGGCTCATCAAGCAGCAGCAATTTCTGACCAACCATCAAGGCCCGCCCCAGCGCCACCAGCTTTTGCTGGCCACCCGACAGCGAATTGGCCGCCATGGCACGGAATTTTTCACATTCAGGAATAATCTTATAAATCCAGTTCAGGCGCTCTTCATAGCCACGGATATTGGTTGACCAGACCGGCACCAGAATATTTTCTTCGGCTGTCATTTCCGGCACGAGACGGCGGTCTTCGGGCAGGTAACCAATCCGCAAATGCGCCCGCCGATGGCCCGGCAAGCTTTGCAGCGGCTGATCATCAAAATCAATTGTTCCGGCATTGATCGGTAACAGCCCCATCACCGAACGCAGAAAAGTTGTCTTGCCGGCACCATTGCGGCCAATCAGCCCGACAATCTCGCCAGTTTGAATTTCAAGCCCAATATCGCGCAGAATCGGCGTGCCATTTATATCGACATCAAGTGCATCAACAATCAACATAGCTCTTACTGTCCCATCCGTTCAATTTTAATGCCGTTTACCAATGACAAATTCCTGCACCTTATCATCGGCAAGCGCTTTGTCCGGCGACATGTCAGCAATGATTTCACCCTGATAGAATGCCAGCACCCGGCTGACATAGCGCTCAACAATTTCCATATCATGCTCGACAAACAGAACCGTCACATTGTCTTCTTTCAACGCCCCCATCACCACATCCATAAAGTCAAATTTTTCTTCGACACTGATGCCGCTTGTCGGTTCATCCAACAGCAATATTCTGGGTTCGCTGACCACCGCCATGGCAATATCAAGCAGCTTGCGAATGCCTTGTGACAGAACACTCACCGTCATATCGCGGTAATCTTCCAGCTTGTAGCGCTTCAGCACATCGTTGCATTTGGCCTCGAGCGCGTCACTTTCCATGATCCGCAGCGCATTCACCCCGCGGTTTTCGGCAATGGCCAGTGCAATCCGCAGATTTTCCGCCACGGTCATTGAATGGAACACCTGTGACACCTGAAAGGAGCGCGAAATACCAGCATGCGTGACTTCACGCGGCCCCTTGCCAACCAGCTCGACGCCCTCAAATGTAATGCTGCCAGATGTTGGCGACAGATAGCCGGTGACCATATTGACAAAACAGGTCTTGCCAGCGCCATTCGCACCGATGATGCCAACAATCTCGCCGCGCGAAATGTCGATATTAATATCTTTTGCCGCCACCACCGCGCCAAAGGTTTTCAACAGGTCACGGATTTCTATAATCGGAGCCGCACGCGTCATGAATTTTTCCTTCCAAGCTTCGCAATCAAGCTCCAGATTCCACCTGGCAGGAAGAAAATTATTGTCAGGAACGTGGCACCAACAATCAATTGCCAGGCTTGCGGCGCCAGCTCAAATGCATAAGTCCGCAACACTTCAAAAACCAGCGACCCGATAAATGGCGCGATCACGTTACCCGGCCCGGACAGGATGGTGATAAACACCAGTTCGCCAGACACCGTCCAATTGATCATTGAGTCCGGGTCAACCTGCCCCAGTGACATCGCCATTAAGGCGCCGGCGCCACCGGCCAGAACCGCCGAAATTGTGTATTTAAGATGGATCGCATGCGCCACCGAAAAGCCAAGATACTCAACCCGGATCTCGTTATCACGAATAGGTGTTGTTAACCGGCCAACAGTGGTTTTCAGATAGAAATTAACCGCCAGTGCGCTGATCATTGCAATCATCGTAATGATCACGAAAAGCGGGTATTTGGTCTCGGGTGCAATGCCAAAAATGGTCGGCAGCGAAATCGCAAACCCATCGGTCGATCCGAGCGATTCGGTTTTCACAATAATACCGTAGAGCACCATCGAAATAGCGGTATTTAACATGGCGAAAAATATGTCGCGATAATTGCGCATGATAAAGCCGATCACAAAACCGGCAAAGCCAGCGATCATGGCACCGCCTAAAAGCCTGATAAACACATCGGTGACGCCAAGCTGAATATCAACAATCGCCACGGTGTAGGCACCAAGCCCGAAATAAAACGCATGGCCAAATGACACAAGTCCGGTGCGCCACAGCACCAGCAAACCCAAAATGGCAAGCGCCCGTGAAAAGCCAAACATTAGCTGGTTCACAATCCAGTTTGGCATCATCGCACCGAGCAGGATGATGGCAATGCCGCCAAACAAAACGACTTTTGATGTGGTGTCTCTGAGCATGCTAAATCTTTCTTGGCTTGGCTGGCGCGAACAACCCTTCCGGGCGGAACACCAGAACAATAGCCATCACTGCAAACACGACAAATAACTCGACCTGCGGCAATTCATGCACCGCCAAAGCCCGCAAAATACCAATAATCAACGAGCCAATTGCCGCCCCGGCGATTGATCCCATGCCACCAACGACCACAACCGCAAAGGACAGTACAATCACTTCGGTACCAAGGCCGGGCGCCACCGAAATTGTCGGAGCGATATACGCACCGCCCAGACCGCCTAGAATGGCACCACCAATAAAGGTCAAGGTGTAGACAAAGGGCACATTGATGCCCATCGAAATGCCCATCTCGCGGTCAAAAATAACCGCCTTCAGGATCACCCCCCATTTTGTCTTATTCAACAGGAACCAGCATCCAACAGCGACCATCGTTGCCACACCGATCAGCGACAAGCCATAAACATCACGGATGATGCCGCCCATTTCGACCGAGTCAAGCAAGGCCATCGGCTGATAGGCAAAATACGGATCGGTGCCAAAGGCGATCAGAATAATATCTTCCAGCACCAAAAACAGTCCAAATGTCGCCAGAACAATCAGCACCTCATCACGCTGATACATATATTTCAAAATGCCTTGTTCAATAATAAAACCAAGTACCACGCCCACCGCGATGGCCGCCGCGACAATAATTAAAAATCCAACCGCATCGGGCATGCCCATATCGGAAAATTTGCCAATGAAAAAAGCCGCCGTATATGCGCCCCAGGCATAAAAACTGCCATGACACACATTGAGAATTTTCATCACCCCGAAAATGATCGTCAGGCCCGCGGACACAATGAACAAGTAGGAGGAAAACTGCAGCCCGTCCAACAAAATAGTCAGGAAAGTTTCCATGGCTATCGCCTCACCAAAAATTGGAAAATAAATGCATTAGAAACCGCGCTAGCGACCATCACTGGCCGCTAGCACAATTTGTGTGATTTAGCACTTGGCGCCCTGCATGCCGCCTTCGATCCACTCAACGCTGTTAACACCTTCTGGTGGCATCACACAGGTTGCTGGATAGAATTTAACGTCGGTCACGATATTTTCGCCATTTTCAGCATCATATTTGGTGATGCCATAGCCATTTTCAGTGATCGCCTGATGACCGCCGCCAAGGGCCATGTCAACAGTTGTTGAGAATGACTCAAAGCTGGCACCGCGCAGCGCGTCTGCGAGCTGTTCATCAGTGGCATCGCTGCCTGCCTTGTCATAGGCAATCTTCGCAGCAAGGATGGCCTGACCATACTGATAGGCAGGGCCTGATGGGAAGGTGCCATAGAGGTTCTTGTAGGTATTCACAAACCACTGGTTAAGCGCGCTGTCGCGATCCTTGACTAGTATCCCGTAAGGGCCGCGTGCCCCAAGCACCAGACCGTCCGGCAGTTTTTTGCCCAAACGATAGGCGGCGGTACCACCAACGGTTAACACACCGACTTTTTCCTTAAACAAGCCACGTGCGGCGCCCTGGAAGATGAAAGCCTCTAAATCACCACCCCAAAAGCTGGAATGCACCAGATCGGCTTCATCAAGCGATATTGCTGAGATCTCAGAACCATACTGCCCCGCAAATATTTTTGGAAACTGGACATTGTCTGACGCCTTTGCACTCGGCAGTATTTGTTTCATCGTCAAATCAAAATCACGCCAAGAGTCCTGACCCCAAGCGTAATTCTGTTGTATGCCCGTATATCCTTTGGTATTCGGGAACTTTTCTTTCACATACATCGCCGCTGCTGTGTTGTCAGCTGTTGCATGGGCCATCGTCCTGAACACATATTTTCTTGGTGCTTCCTCAAAAATACGCGGCGTGCCACATGTAGCAAAAATAGTGAATTGTTTAAGCTCTTCAGCAATTGGCGCAAGCGCCTGACAGTTACCGGAAGAGATGTAGCCAACAACCGCATTTACGTTACGCTTTTCGACCAGATTGCGGTACTCAGCCACCTGCTTTGTGGCACCGCCGCCCTCGTCCAACTCTATCACCGACGCGCTAACCCCGCCAAATCCTGCTGTATTGTATGGTGCTGGGAGGCTCCCTTTGTTGATGGCGTCGACAACCATCTTGGCACCATTCATTGCCGGAATTCCGAATGGACCTGCGGCACCACCAGTCAAAAAGCTTGGCACTGCGATCGTTAGCATTTTAGCGTCTTCAGCTTCCGAAACCTCTACTTTTACCTCTTCTTTCGCAGGCTTTTCCTGGGTAAGCATAAACGCAACCCCGCCTACCAAAACTACGGCAAGTGCCGCAAGCAAACCCTTGTTCATTTTTCTCTCCCTTACACTATTGTCTCTGACTTAAGAGACACCTCGCACAACTTGCTGTGAACATATAGCTATTTCTGGACACAATTAGAGATGATCGACCCCGTCTGG
>CAJYBL010000118.1 GCA_913064995.1 uncultured Alphaproteobacteria bacterium | reverse complement strand
ATCTGGCATTGCGCCTAAAACAGGGTGAAATTGCCCTTGCCGTCAAAAAAGGTCGCATCATTCTAATCGAAAATAACGGCTAGCCCGATATGGTCATGGCGCCCAGCTATGGCAATTCGTCAAACATGGCGCGCGCCAGCGACACCGACAATGGTTTGCGTTCGGCCATTGATCGGCGGTCAAGCGCGCTGGCAATGTTTTGAACCGCACTGAATGACCGTTCCATGCGCCCCACAAGATAAGTCAACAGTGATGGCGATGCCAGCATTTGCCGATCAGCAAAATATTTATCCAACAGCCCATAAAGCAAATCATCATCAGGCAGATCAATACGCGCCACATTCACCGCCCGCATGCGTGACCGCAAATCGGGCAATTGCCAATTCATTTGCCCAACAGGCGTTTGTGACAGCAAAAGCAACCCGCCCTGATCAGCCGCACAGCGATTGAAAAAATGAAACAAGGCTTCTTCATTCCATTTATCATCGGACTCGATATTGTCAAAAACATAAAAGGCGGGATCGGGTGGCATCTGTTCTGCCTCTAACCGCTCAAAGTGATGGCTATCACCGATAAGCGATTGCCAGGTTGCCGCAAGATGCGATTTTCCCGCGCCTGATGGCCCAACAAGATTTAGCGCCCGACAACTGCCCCGCCAATCCGGCCATTGGTCGATTGAGGCCACGGCCAAGGCATTGCAGTCACTGACAATAAAATCAGCACGCCCAGCCAATTGGCGAAAGGGCAATTCAAGCGGTAATTGTTTCATGTCAATCGATCCATCGCCCTAGCTGTTTTTTGGCTTGGCTTTGATCAGCAGACGACCATCATCATCGACAAACTCTAGCTTATGCGGGGCAAGCGCATTGCCCAAGGCTTCACGCGATCCGACAAGCCGCAAAACAACCTGTCCGCCCTTTGTATCAAGCGACAAGATGTCATAGCTTTGAACCACCGCCACCTCATTCAAAGCCGTTAGGCGCATTGCCCAGTCCTTGACCGACGACACGGGCATAAAAACTGTTAAATAATCAGCGACAGCACCATCAATCAGATTGGCCATATGCCAGCTTGAGTCCATCTTGGTGATGATTTTCCGGCGCATTTCGTCAAGACCATCCTGATCAAGATTGGTTAACACCACCTGATCACCATAAAGAATATCGGTCAGCAATTGGCCGTTTTTATCAAAGAGACGTGCGGTGATCGTGATGACCGGTTTTGAGCCATCATAATCGAGGGCGGCCATCACCACCATAATCTGTTCAGCTTTGACAAGGCTGGCAGCAGCCGCCAATTTGACCGGATTGGCATCGGCTAGATCTTCACCGCGAAACTGGCGCTCATTAATCAAATTACGATCAAGCTGTCGCAATGATAACAGGCCGCTATATGACGCCACCGCACCCCACCAACCCGCAAGCCATTTATTGTCACGATACCATGCCCGCGCACCATCTGGGCCCTTCCAGACAGGCACAACCAGAATGGGCGGACTTTGCAGTTCCGACCATTGCAATCCGGCAGCGATCATCGCTTGGCGCAGCCGTGCCGCGTCAAAACAGAAATCCAGCGTCGCGATATAGCGTTGTTCCAGATTATTTTCTTCGACAATATGGGTGAAATCGGAAAAATTATCGAGATCATGCGCCGCCATGAATTGCGCCTGACCTTCGGCGGTTGGCAGCAATCGGTCCAGAACGATTGCAAAGGCGCGTTCGGCAGCATTGCGAATTCCCATATCGCGCGCTTTTGATGCATTTTCGGCGCGTTGGTCAATGCGAACGCCAGCAACACCAAATACTGGCTCATTACAGCGATTATTGGCCGCCAAAGCCGGTTCACTGATGGCAAGGCCAAGCGCCAAAACCACCAGCAGTCTGGACGGGTGACGAAATAGTGTGATTAGGTGAAAGATAAATGCTGCGCGCATGTCGTCCAATGCCTATTATGCGGGTTGATTCTCTGCCAGTTTTGAAACTGCCGAACGTAATTACTAAAAGTGTTATATCATTCCTACTCATCGAGGCCAGCATGTCTAGCGGACAAAAACAACCTAAATCCCTGAAATATAGCGACGCTGGTGTGGATATTGATGAAGGCGATGCGCTGATTGGTGATATTGCCCCGCATGCCAAGCGCACAAAACGCGCTGGTGCCAGCACCGACCTTGGCGGTTTTGGCGGCCTGTTTGATACCAAGGCAGCCGGTTTCCATGATCCAATTCTGGTTGCAGCCACCGATGGGGTTGGCACCAAATTGGAACTTGCCAAAACCACCGGATTACATCGCGGCGTTGGCATTGACCTTGTTGCCATGTGTGCAAATGATATTTTGGCTCAAGGTGCAATGCCACTGTTTTTCCTTGATTATTTTGCTACAGGAAAATTAGAACGCGATATGGCTGTTGAAGTTATTGCTGGTATTGCCGATGGTTGTGTCGAGGCCGATTGTGCCCTGATTGGTGGTGAAACAGCCGAAATGCCAGGCATGTATCCGGCTGGCACTTATGATCTTGCCGGTTTTTGCATTGGCGCGGCTGAACGCGGCACATTATTATCACCCGGCCAGCCAAAATCGGGAGATGTGGCGATTGGTCTTCGCTCATCAGGCGTTCATTCCAACGGCTTTTCACTGGTTCGCAAAATCATTGAAATATCAGGTGCCGCGCTTGATGCGCCAGCCCCCTTTGCCCCTGATCAAGGCAGCCTTGGCGCACAATTGATGGCACCAACACGCATTTACCAAAAGGCAGCGGCAACCGCGCTTGCAACGGGTGGTGTGAATGGCATTGTTCATGTGACTGGTGGCGGTCTTATCGAAAATCCGCCGCGCGTTTATGATGACACGCTGGCATTCACGCTTGATTGCGCCGCCGCACCTTTACCGCCGGTATTCGGCTGGCTTCGAGACCAAGGCCGGATGGAACTTTTTGAACTGGCGCGCACATTCAATTGTGGCATCGGCCTGATCATCTATGTCGAGGCGATTAAAGCTGATGCTGTGCTTCAGGCCTTGAAAAATGGTTCTGAACCTGAAGCGGTGATTATTGGCAAGCTTGTCAGCCGTAATGGCGGTGATGCTGTCATTCTGGAAAATAGCGACCACTGGCTTGGGCAGGCATGATCCGGCTTGCCGTTCTCATTTCAGGGCGTGGCAGCAATATGCTGTGCCTTGCTGATGCCATTGAAAAATATCAAATTAATGCTGCCATCGCCCTTGTGATTAGCAATAAGGATTGTGACGGCATTGCCCTTGCCGCAGCGCGGGGACTTGCAACCAAAGTGGTGAAACGAAGCGAGTTTGACAATCGCCGTGCCCATGATGCCGCCATCGCATCCGCCATCGAAGATTGCCATGCTGATTATGTGTTTCTGGCAGGCTATATGGCTATTTTAGGGTCTGTTTTTGTTGATCAATTTGCCGGAAAACTGATTAACATCCACCCGTCATTATTGCCTGCCTTCAAAGGGCTGGACACGCATCAACGTGCCATTGATGCTGGCGTTAAAACACATGGCGTATCAATCCATCTGGTCAATGCCGCGCTTGATGACGGGCCGCTGATTCTGCAAGCGTCACTGGCGGTTGCAGAAACCGACACTGCCAAGGTGCTTGCCAGCCGCGTTCGTCAACTTGAGCATCAAATTTACCCTTTTGTTTTGCACAGTCTGGCCGCGCAGAATGTGACGCTGCTACCCGATGAGGTTATCTGGCATGTAACAACGCTGGCTGCCGCCCCGGCAGATATGCAAAATATTTTAGCTCCTTGTGTGATTTGGCCTGACGGTTCGTCGCATCGGTAGAATCATCAAAATGTCCGGTTGATTTGCCACGCTTATTAGGTCATAAATCTAGGATGATTTACATGGCGGTATGGGGCGTTGCAGGTCAATCAGCCCATTCGCGAACCGTTTTGGGGAAAAGGCATTTATCATGGATACAAAATCACTCGACAAGCAGGACAAGGCGCATCTGCAAATCTATCAAAATTTCATGTTTGCTGCGAAAATCAGCATCATTGCGATTATCGCGACGCTGGTGATCATGGCGGCAACGCTGATCTAGCTGTGAATATGCCCCATCGGCATCTATCCAGATCAATAAAAAGGCAGGGCAAAACCCCGCCTTTTTTAATGGTCATAAGCGATGGTCTATGTGATAATTTCACATCCAGCAAAGAAATAGGCAATTTCGATGGCCGCATTTTCTGGGCTGTCTGAACCGTGAACCGAATTGGCCTCGATTGATTCGGCAAAATCCTTACGGATTGTGCCATCAGCCGCATCAGCTGGGTTTGTTGCGCCCATGACTTCGCGATTGGCAAGAACGGCGTTTTCGCCTTCAAGCACCTGAACAACAACTGGACCCGATGTCATAAAGGCAACAAGATCGTTGTAGAATGGGCGTTCGGCGTGAACAGCATAAAAAGCTTCGGCTTCGCCTTGGGTTAATTGTTTCCGCTTTTGCGCAACAATGCGAAGACCAGCCGCTTCAAGACGGGCATTGATCTGGCCGGTCAAATTACGGCGGGTCGCATCAGGTTTAATGATTGAGAAGGTTCTTTCGAGAGCCATTATGCATCCTTTGGTTTTACAGGGCATGACGCATAGCCACGCCCACCGTCAAGCTGGAGTCTATGCCGCCTTAATACGGCAAGCACCGGCCATGGCACAAGCCAAAAATCAGTTGCGTCGCAGAAAGGCCGCCAGTCATAGGCACGCTGATCCGACTTTAGGCCATCTTGTCCCATCCGCCTTGGGCATTTTGGGAAAAATAGCCCAATTTACTGTCGCCGAGGTCCTGCCATTCTTTCCATTGATCGCGCGCCTGTTGCAATTGCGCATCCGAGCGCCCGTCAAACAGATAGAAACTGCGGGCAATGCCATCCCATGTTGTTGGCACACTGCCATGAAGCAAGAACAGAAATTCCGCCTTTATCGGATTGGCAGCCATATCAGTCGAAATCCAAACATGACAATGGTCAGCACCATCGGCATCGTCCAGCGCGCGGGCGGCGGCCTCGATGGCCTCCGCTCCGCCGCCAGCCCTCCGCGCTCCGCCCCTCATCGGCGTGCTCGTTCCCGTTGGAGGTTCCGAAGCTCCCGAGCACGTAGAGGGGTCGAGCCCTGCGCGCCGAGCCAAGCTCTCGCCGCGATGTACATGTTGCG
>CAJYBL010000117.1 GCA_913064995.1 uncultured Alphaproteobacteria bacterium | reverse complement strand
CCGCTCTCATCTCTGCTTCGTTCTGCACTGGCGGCTACGGCATCAACTTCCACCGCGCCAACGCTCTCTGGAAGATCATCCGCAACCCCACGGAGACAACTACCGAGCTCGCCATCGCCGCCACCTCCAACTACTTCGGCGCCTACCACCAGAGCATGATACGGACGATGTTGTGGGACGAGCATCTGCATGGCGATTACAAGCCCAAACAGAAGATGGGCTTCGCAGGTCCTCGTGTTCCAATGTCCGAGCGCGACGCCTTTGCCGCCAACGCCGACTTCGTGCCGTTCCTCGAGGACGACAAGCCCACCGTCTACCCGAACCACCCCGACATCCCCATGCAGCCTTTCGACGACCTCAGCTTCGACGACCTCTGCGCACTGGCGACGCAGGAGCGCGCCAACGACCTCGGCGCCGACGGCGACGTCGCCAGCATCGTGCTCAACATCATGTTGGCACTGCCGTATCAAGTGCGTGCCACGGCAACCTCTGCTGCTGCTGCCACTTGCAGGCTTGTGGGCAGGCGCAACAGTCATTCGCAATATGCTGGCGCATGAAACAAAGGCGGCATTACCAATCATCTGTATTGGCAATCTTAGCGCTGGCGGCACTGGCAAAACGCCAGTGACCTCGTTTTTATATGACCAATTGCAAGCCCGCGGTCACAAGCCGGCAATTCTAATTCGCGGCTATGGCGGAACGGCAAAGCGGCCTTTATGGGTTGATCCCAGTCTTCACCACGCAAATGAGGTTGGTGATGAGGCGTTAATGCTTGGCGAAAGCCGTGATGTTTTGGTGGCGCGTGATCGGGTTGCCGGTGCCGCAATGATCGCGGCTAATGGCAATCATGATGTAATTTTAATGGATGATGGTTTGCAGCATCCCTATATCGCCAAAGATTTTGCCATTGGTGTGTTTGATGGCAATGTTGGCATTGGCAATGGCTGGCTGATTCCCGCAGGCCCGCTTCGCATTGGCTTGCAAAGCGGCATCAAAACCATTCATGCGGCCATAATCAATGGTAATGATGAAACCGATATCACATCAAAGCTACAGCCTCATACGCCTGTCTTTGCGGGCCATCTAACGGCTGATCAAAGCATTATCGACGCGCTTGACGGCGATCCGGTGATGGGTTTTGCCGGTATTGGCCGCCCAAACCGGTTTTTTACCAGCTTGAAGGCGGCAGGGGCAAATCTTGTTCGCAGCTTGGCATTTGCCGATCACCACCCCTACAGCGAGGCCGATTTGGTCAGGCTGCAAGAAGATGCAGCCCGCCTTGGTGCCGCGCTTATCACCACAAAAAAAGACTGGGTTCGCCTGCCTGCCGAATGGCGAGAACGGATTGGGGTTTTGCCGGTATCGCTTGATCTTGACGCTGCGGATGCGCTCGTGGATGCCATCATTGCAACCATCGCCAAAAAAGGAGCCTGACCAAAATGGCATTTTCGGCGGGTCAGATTTCACAAAAATGGTTTCGGCAAATCATTCGCTGGCCGCTTGAAGCATTGTTTGGCTTTGGCCTTTTCTATTTTGCCCGATTGCTGCCAGTGCGCTTTGCCAGCGCCGCAATGGGTGGGCTCTTAGGGATTGTGGCACCATTGACGCCATGGCATCGCCGTGCGCTTCGCAATCTCAACTATGCCATGCCAGATCTTGATGATGCTGAAAAAGACCGAATTTTACGCGCAATGTGGCGTAATCTCGGACGGGTCATTGGCGAATATCCGCATATCAATTCAATTGTCGATAAGGGCTGGGTTGAATTTGTCGGGCTTGAGCATCTAAAGGCGCTTGAAGGTGGCGGCTTTTTGATTGGGGCGCATATCGGCAATTGGGAATTTGGCCCCTTTGCCGCTTTGACAACTGGCAAAAAAGTGGCGGCGATTTACCGGCCGTTGAATAATCCACTTTTGTCAGGTCTTTTGCATCGACGCCAAGAAACCTATGGCGGCGATATTTACCGCAAAGGCCGCGAGGCCGCGCTTGGCATGGTTAGCGCGCTTCGCAAAGGGCAGATGATGTGCCTTCTTGTTGATCAACAGCTTCGTGAAGGCATTTGGGTTCCCTTTTTCGGGCATCCCGCCCGCACCTCGATCAGCCATATAAAAATCGCCATCAAAAAACAGGTGCCGCTATTTTATATGCGAACCGAGCGGCTTGGTGCCTGCCGGTTTCGGGTGACGATTTCACCGCCAATTACCTTGCCCGACACGGCAGATGATGCGGCGGTTTTGGCCTTGGCTACCGAAATTAACCACGAAATCGAAAGCTGGATTCGCACCACCCCCGAACAATGGTTCTGGCCGCATCGCCGCTGGGGAAAAAACATCTAGCTAGAAAAGCTTGTCCTGCCGGTCGTCATCTGCTGGTTTTCGTGCCGGTTTTGGCTTTGGTTTTGACCCCGGATTTGAGATCGCCTTGACCGGCTGCGCCAAACCGCTGGCACTGGCACTGATAGTGGCACTGGCATCCAAAACCGCCCCGCGCGTGCCATCGGCAAACCGGATCATGACATTGGCCTGATCGGGGGCTGCCGCGGCGCGTTTGATGGGCGCACCAGCAGCATCAGTAACAAGCGTAAAGCCGCGATCAAGAACGCGCTCAAAGGAATTGGCGTCAAGCAATTTAGAAATATTATCAAGCCTTTGCTGACGATTGGCGAGGCTGGTGGCAAAATGTTGCTCAAACCGCTGGCCGATCTGCGATAAACGCCCAGCGGCTTCGGCAAGTTTGGTTGCAGGCGGCTGCAACCGCCCAACCAACCCCGATAGCCGCAAGGCGCGCGCCGACAACCATTGATCAAGCCCGCGAAACAGCCCGCCAAGCGCATAATCAAGGCTTTGTGCCCGCCGCTGGATCAAATCTGCCGGATCGACAAGGCCGCGTGCCGCCAGTGCTGTTTGCTGGCCAGCATTTTCAAGCTTGCGCGCTGTTGCCCGCATCAAACGCGCATTCACCTCGCTTAGATAGGCCGCAAGATCGGTTTTAACCGGAACGGCAAGTTCGGCAGCCGCGGTTGGTGTTGGGGCGCGTAAATCAGCGGCAAAATCAATCAAGGTTGTATCGGTTTCATGGCCGATGGCCGAAATCACCGGAATACGGCATTCGGCAACTGCCCGCACAACGACTTCTTCGTTAAACGCCCATAAATCTTCCAATGCCCCGCCACCCCGCGCGATGATCAACACATCTGGGCGCAGCAGGCTGCCATTTTCGGGCATTGCGTCAAAACCGCGAATGGCAGCGGCAACCTGCGCCGCCGCATCACGCCCTTGAACCAGCGTTCCCCAAACCAGCACATGAACGCCAAACCGATCTTGGAGCCGGTGCAGAATATCGCGGATAACCGCGCCTGTCGGGCTGGTGACAACGCCAATGGTTGTTGGCATTTTCGGAATTTTCTTTTTGCGCTCTTGATCAAACAGGCCTTCACCCGCCAGCATCCGGCGGCGATCTTCAAGCTGTTTCAGCAATGCGCCTTCACCAGCAATTTCGATCTGGCTGACAACAATCTGATATTTTGACTGACCGGCAAAGGTGGTCAGTCGGCCCGTCGCGATCACCTCAAGCCCTTCCTCAGGCTGAACCGCAAGATTGGCTGTCATGGTTTTCCAGCACACAGCCGCAAGGGTGGAGCGATCATCTTTTAAGGTAAAATAAAGATGGCCTGACGGGGCTTTGTTGGGGCGTGAAATTTCGGCGCGAACCCGCACAAACTCAAAAGCCGTCTCAACCGTTGTCTTTACGGCGCGTGAGAGCTCGCTAATTGTCAAATAGGGCGCGTTATCGCCGCTGTTTTGCTGATCGCCCTCTTCCATGGTGAACCCATCTTATGCCATATTGGCCACGCCGCAACACCAAAGGATTGTTCGATGAATATTTTACTGATTGGCAGCGGGGGGCGCGAACATGCGCTTGCCTGGTCACTTGCAGATTCGCCATTAACCAGCAATTTGGTCATTGCCCCCGGTAATCCGGGCATGGCGCCCTATGGCGAGATGCGGCCAGTGGCAGCAGATGATCTTGATGGTCTATGCGCCCTTGCTGTTGAAATATCGGCCGATCTGGTGGTGATTGGCCCTGAAGTGCCGCTTGTCGATGGCTTGGCTGACCGGCTTGCCAGCCTTGGCATAGCCGCCTTTGGCCCCAGCGCCGCCGCCGCCCAGCTTGAAGGATCAAAGGAATTTGCCCGCGCCTTTTGTGCGCGTCACAATGTTCCGCAGCCAGCCTATTTTCCGGTTAGCGACTATGCCACCGCCTGCCAGCATATTGACCAGCTTGGCGGCTTTTGCGTGATCAAGGCCGACGGGCTTGCCGCTGGCAAAGGCGTGGTGGTTGCCGATGATGCCGAAACCGCCAAAGCCGCGGCAAAATCAATGCTTGATGGTCAATTTGGTGAGTCGGGCAAACGGCTAGTGATCGAACAGCGCATTAGCGGCCCCGAAGCGTCACTTTTCGCGCTTCTTGATGGTGATTCGGCAATTTTGATGGCAACCGCTCAAGATCACAAACGCGCCTATGATAATGATGAAGGGCCGAATACCGGCGGCATGGGTGCCATTTCACCAGCGCCGCGGCTTGATAAGGCGCTTGAAGAGCAGGTTATGCAAGAGGTGGTCGGGCCCGTGGTGCGCGGCATGGCAGCTGAAGGCACGCCCTATCGCGGCGTGCTGTATGTCGGGCTTATGCTTACCGAAGACGGCCCGCAGGTCATTGAATTCAACTGCCGCTTTGGGGATCCCGAAGCACAGGTGATTCTGCCCCGCCTAAGAACCGATCTTGTCAGCGCCATGCTGGCAACAAACAGCGCCAGCCTGCATCATTTTGATATGCGCTGGGATCCCCGCGTAGCGGTGACTGTCGTGATGGCCAGCAAGGGCTATCCGGAAAGCTATGAAAAAGGCAGCGTCATCCGCGCGATTGACGCCGCTGAAACCGTGCCTGATTGCAATGTTTTTCATGCGGGAACCGCGCTTGCTGACAATGGCGATTTGATTGCTGTTGGCGGGCGGGTTTTGGCCGTTACCGCGCTTGGTGATGATGCCGAATCGGCGCGGCGCAATGCCTATGCTGGCGTTGCCAAAATTGATTGGCAAGGCGGATTCTACCGAAGCGATATCGCCAAGACCTAGCGGCGTTCGGCAAAAAACGCTTGAAGCATCGCGCGGGCTTCAGCCGCGCCAATGCCACCATAAATCTCGGGCCGGTGATGACAGGATGGATTGTCAAAAAATCGGACACCCGATTCAACCGCCCCTGCCT
>CAJYBL010000116.1 GCA_913064995.1 uncultured Alphaproteobacteria bacterium | reverse complement strand
CAACCGACGTCGTCAAGAAGGGCGATAAATGGGTGCAAACGAGTAATGGTAGCAAGGTCACCGAAGGCCGCATCGAAAAGATGAGCAAGTCAAAACGCAATGTCGTTGATCCTGAATTGATCATTCAGAATTATGGTGCCGATACGGCGCGGCTGTTCATGCTGTCAGATTCGCCACCTGAACGCGATATGGAATGGACTGAGTCGGGCGTTGAAGGCGCATCACGCTTTTTAAAGCGGGTCTGGCGCATGTCACAAGATCCCAATCTTGCACCACTTGGTGCATCCCCCTTGGATGATAGCGCGGCAAGCGCGCTTTCGCTTGTGCGGATGGCGCATAAATCGATCATTGGCCTGTCGGCGGATATTGAAAATTTCCGCTTTAACCGTGCAGTGGCTCAGCTTCATATGCTTGCCAATGCAATTGCCGATGTCAAAGCCGCTGACAAGGGTGCCGCCGAGGCCAAACGGTTTGGCATTGAGACATTGACCCAGCTATTAGCGCCTTTGTCGCCCCATGTTGCCGAAGAAATCTGGCAAAATCTCGGCCATAGCACGCTTTTGGCACAATCTGACTGGCCACAAGCCGATGCAAGCCTTGCCACTGATAATGAAATCGAAATTGGCATTCAGGTGAATGGCAAGCTTCGTGATACCATCATGCTGCCGCGCGATTGCGAGGCCGATGATGCCGAAGCACGCGCGCTGGCATCACCAGCGATTATCCGCTATCTTGATGGCAAGACGCCAAGAAAAGTGATTGTGGTGAAAAACAGGATTATCAATGTGGTTATCTAGCCTATTTGGAAATATAGCTTCGATGAAGTCATTTCAACTTAGCATCATCATGCTATGCAGCCTGATTTTAACCAATTGTGGTGATGTAACCATTCGCCAGCTTGGAAACGAAAATCTGCGAAGCTTGCAGCAGATTGCGGTTAAAGACGTGTCGGGGCGGGAAGGTCAGCTCTACGGTCGCGAATTGCGCAAATTGCTGCATATTGGCGGTAAAGCGGTTGAAAATTATGACCTAATTTCATCAATCTCGGTTAGCGCGTCAAATACATTATCGGTCCAGGGCGCTAGCTCGACATTGAAAAAAATGACCATGGCCGCCAATTTTGAGCTTCGTAGCCTTCCCGACGGTGAAACGCTAATTACTGATAGCATTACCGCTGATGCAACGCTTGGTGCCGTGACGTCACTTTATGGTCAGGATAAATCTGAAACCCATGCCCGCGAAAGGCTTGCCATCTTGCTGGCACAGCGTGTTGTGCGGCGGCTACAGCTTTATTTCCTGAACCAAAGCCAATAGCCCCTATGGCCATCGGATGAAAATCGCCGCGCGCCAAATCGCCAACTTTCTAACCAAACCGCCAGCCGAAATTGCCGCTGTTCTGTTTCATGGCAATGATTTGGGCATGATTAGCGAACGCGCCAAACAATTTGCCCATCTTTTCAGCGACAATCTTGATGATGTGTTTTCGGTGACCCGCCTGACCGGTGATATGATGTCAGGCGAGGCAGGCTTGATTGCCGATTCAACCGCCGCGATTCCGGCTTTTGGTGACTACCGTGTTGTTTTGGTCAAAGGCCGCGGCACTGAATTGCTTGAGGCCTGCAAATTGGCGCTGGCCAAGCCGCTTGCCGATACGATCATCATTGTCGAAGCAAGCGAAACAACGACCAAACATGCGATTGTCAAACTTTTTGAAACCAGCAAAACCGCCGCATCAATTGGTTGCTATGCTGACAATATTGGCGATATCCGCGCATTGGCGACAAGTATATTTGCCGGCGATCAGGTAACGGCAAGCCGCGCTGCGCTTGATATCATTGTTGAAAGACTTGGCAGTGACCGCGCCTCATCGCAAAGCGAAATTGCAAAACTTGCGTTAATGGCAGGGCCAGGTGGCAAGCTTAACGCTGATGATGTGCGCATCGCACTTGGCGATAGTGCGCTTTTAGCAATTGATGATATTGCCGATGCCCTTGCCAGCGGTGCGGTTGGCCGCTTGCAACAGGCGTTGCAAAAAGCATGGTATGAAGATGCCAATGCAGTAATGATCGTCCGGGGGTGCCAAACCTATTTCCGGCAATTGGGCCTTGCCAGTCACGCCATGGCGGCAGGCCAATCAGCGCAAAATGCACTTCGTAGCCTGCGCCCACCACCGCATTTCAAGCTTCAAGACCGGTTGCAAGCGCATCTTCGGCGCTGGCGGCCAGATTTGGCAATGGATGTGGTGAATCGGCTACAAGATATTGAATTACAATTGAAATCTGGCGGGATTAATGATCAGCTTTGTACCGCGCAAAGCCTTCTTGGGATCTGTCTTCGTGCCCCACGCTAGCGGATGCCAAGCTGCGCCAGTAAGTTGGTCATCTGGTCAAGCGATTGGCAGTCAATGGTGACCTTACCGCGGTCTTTAGCCGCGTTCCAATCAATATGAAACGCTAGCCCCAGCTTGTCCGCTGCCTGTTTTTCGAGCGCTTTGATATCGGCTGATTTTTCTGGTGGCCTAGATTTTTGGTCAGATTGGCTAGCGGGTTGTTTCGCCAAAGCTTCAGCTTGCCGCGCCGACAGACCTTTTACCACAATCATCTTGGCCAATGCTTCGGCTTGATCATGGCCAATTAATGGCCGCGCTTGTCCCATGGTAATTTTCCGGTCAAGCAACAGGCTTTGAACCGAGGGCGGAAGCAGCAAAAGCCGCAGAAGATTGGCAATATGACTTCGTGATTTTCCAATTATATCAGATAGTTGTTCTTGTGTGTAGCGATTGGTTTCAAGCAGTTTTTGATAGCCTTGCGACTCTTCAATCACGCTAAGGTCACTTCGCTGGATATTTTCAATCAGGGCTATCTCATAACATTCAGCATCAGTTAATTCACGAATAATCGCTGGCACCTGATGGATTTTGGCCAATTGTGCCGCCCGCCAGCGCCGTTCACCAGCGACAAGCTGATAACGTGTTGGCTTATCGGGCGTTGGACGCAGCAAAATCGGCTGGACAATACCTTTTTGCCGAATTGATGAAGCAAGTTCATCCAAACCCACCTTATCAAACCGGCGTCGTGGCTGCCAAGGCCCAACATTAATCCATTCAATCGGGATGTCCTGAAACCCGGTCGCCGCTGGCGCGCCGGCAGCATCAGATGATGATGCGGTTGCGCCGGTGGCGGTGGCAATACCGCTATCTCCAAGAAGCGATGAGAGGCCACGGCCAAGCCCCCGCGAGGCGGTTTTTTTCGATGATGACGCAGCTGGCGGCGTTTTTGACGACATTAAGCAGCTTCCTTTTCTTGCTCGAGCAATTCGGCGGCAAGCGCAATATAGGCCTTTGACCCAACGCAATTCAAATCATAAATCAACACAGGTTGGCCAAAGGACGGCGCCTCAGAAATGCGAACATTTCTTGGAATTACAGTATTATAGACAAGATTGCCAAGATGGGTGCGAACATCATTTGCAACCTGTTCAGATAATTTATTTCGGGCATCATACATGGTTAGAACGATACCCTGCATCGCCAATTGCCGGTTTAGCCCACCTTGAACCGATGCAATTGTCCGCATCAATTGCGACAAGCCTTCAAGCGCATAAAATTCGCATTGCAACGGCACCAGAACGCTATGAGCAGCACAAAGCGCATTCACCGTTAACAAGCCCAATGAGGGCGGGCAATCGATAATGATATAATCATAACCCGCCACAATGGGCTCAAGCGCATCCGCCAACCGGAATTCGCGCCGGTCAATCGTGGTCAGTTCAATTTCGGCAGCTGATAAATCAACCACCGCCGCAATAATATCAAGGCCAGCAACATTGCTTTCCCGAATCGCCGCCTTTGCCGTCACTTCACCCGTAACAAGTCGATAGCTATTCGCCGCACGATCATCATCATCAACACCAAGACCCGTACTGGCATTGCCTTGCGGGTCAAAATCAACAAGCAGAACCCGCCGCCCACACGCCGCCAAAGCTGTTGCCAGATTCACCGAAGTGGTGGTTTTTCCAACACCACCTTTTTGATTGGCAATTGCAATAATCCGCAATGAAGAAGTCATCTCAACAAACCCTGCCCATTTGGGACTTTAAAAGTGCCAGTTATCACTCGCCACAATTTAGAGCGAATTTTTCATTTCTAAAACAACGCCAGTTGAGCCGGAAAGACTTGGATGTGTTTCACAAATCATAGTGGAATAAGATTGCAAATTGGTCAATTCATCTTCGACCGATGCGCCTTTTAAAAACAAACAGACGCATTCAGGATTGACCTGCGTTTCGATTAAATTCAATAGTTTAGGTAGGGGCGCCACGGCGCGCGCGGTAATCACATCAGCACAAAGATTGGGCATTGTTTCGATACGCTGACTATGAACCTTGGCTGACAGGCCAAGTTCGCGAACAACGGTTGATAAAAACACCGCTTTGCGTTGGTCGGACTCGACCAGATCAACCATCACACCACCCATAATAGCCAGAACAAGCCCGGGAAAACCAGCACCACTGCCAACATCAAGAATATGCCGTGTCTGGGGTGGGTAATAGGCCGCCAATTGCCCCGAATCGAGAATATGACGCTGCCACGCATCAGCAAGCGTGCTGTTGGACACAAGATTGATCCGACGTTGCCATTTTTCTAACAAGGTTAAATACATCCGAAATTTATCGATTGTTTCACGTGAAACATTCAGCAATTTGCCAACCTGGTCAGGGGTCACAATACAGCTCTTACTTTGGCATGTTTCTGCTGGCGTTTGATATGGCGAAGCACGGCAACGACCGCCGCCGGTGTCAAACCGGGAAGGCGGTTGGCATGGCCAATCGTTTCCGGCTGAAACCGCCGCAAAATATCTTTTGATTCAGCGGATAGCCCGCCAACAGCGGCAAAATCAATCTGCGCCGGAATTGTCACGGCCTCATCACGGCGAAGCGCGTCAATATCGGCCTGCTGGCGATCAACATAGCCGGCATAGCGGTAATCAGCCTCAAGCTGGCTATGTAAACGCGGCGAAATCACCTCCAGCGTGGGCCAAAGCGGCAAAATCTCGGCAATGCCAATCGATTCAAGCGTCAATAGATCAGCAGCACTACGCGCTGCACCATCACGCGGCGATGGCAAACCAGCAGCGGCAACCGCCTTAGCAGGCTGAATGCTTGTCTCAAGCATCAACCGAGCCGCCTTCAAATCAGCCGATTTTGCTCGCCATGCTTTTTTGCGAACCGACCCAACACAGCCAATCGCCAAGCCGCGATCGGTCAAACGCTGATCAGCATTATCAGCCCGAAGCAATAGGCGGT
>CAJYBL010000115.1 GCA_913064995.1 uncultured Alphaproteobacteria bacterium | reverse complement strand
TGTGATCTTCCGATCTAAAGCGCTGGATTAGCATTTCGCGTTTCTTAATGTTCATAATTTTGGGACTTGTAATACATCAATATCTGACGCCCAGCGTTCAAACAATGCAGCATGTAACTTTTGACTGGGTCCTTTTAATTTTCCTTCGCAACACCGCTCTTTTGTTTTTGGTGGCGGGATCCCTGCACCTATACTTACACGTCCGTAAAGCACAGGGTAACAGGTTCAAGTTCTTAAACCGCGAGATGGCAACAAAAAACAAAGTCTTCAAATTTAACGATCAAGTCTATGACAATATGTTCTGGAGCATTGCGAGTGGAGTAACCGTGTGGACTGGTTACGAGGTTTTGTACCTCTACTCACTTGCAAATGAATGGATTAGCGTTGCCCCATTTACCGAACATCCCCTTCAATTCTTTGCTTGGATTTTATGCTTCCCACTTATCCGTGGAATCCATTTCTATTTTATTCATCGTCTTCTGCATCACCCTTTTCTCTACAAACACGTTCACATTACACACCACAGAAATGTCAATACAGGACCATGGTCAGGAATTTCGATGCATCCGATTGAAAATTTAATTTACCAATCATCACCATTGATACATTTCATTATCCCAACTGATCCAGTCATTGTGATCATTCACCTTATTTTGGTGACCTTAAACCCGGCATTTACCCATTCAGGGTTTGAAAAGATTATGAACAAGGAGACCAAAATCTTGGACTCTGCTGACTTTCATCATCAATTACACCACAAATACTTTGATTGTAACTATGGGAACATGGATATGCCTTTAGATGTTTGGTTGGGAACCGATCATGACGGCACAGATGAAGCAACCCAAAGACTTCGTATGAAAAAACGTAAATCAGTGACGTAACGCTAACAACTATTGCCTGGCGATATCAGTCCAGAACCAAGCTTGGAGACCGGACAGCTTGTCTTCCAAGGAGCCAAGTTATGAGGTTCTACCCGCGTAAGACAGCACCACAATTTTTACCAGCAGCGGCGATGACCGCATCACTAATTGCTTCGATTTCAGCTTCACTCAATGTCGCTTTTTGCGGCGTCAGGGTGATGGCAACTGCAAGCGATTTTTGGCCATCACCAATATTTTTGCCCTGATACACGTCAAATAGCTGAACATCAGTTACCAATGGCCCAGCTGCCGATTTTACCGCACGAAGAAGCTGGCTTGCCGGTACATCATCATCAAGAATAAATGCAAAGTCACGACTGACTGGCTGGAATGGCGACATTTTCAGATAGGAACGCGCAGGCCCACGTGATTTCGCCAATGGCACGTCTTCCAAAAACAATTCGAAGCCAACAAGCGAATTTCGTAACCCAAAATGTGAGGCCACTTGGGGGTGAACCTCACCAAATTGCGCCAGCAATGAACGGCCTTGCAGCAACCGTCCACAACGACCCGGATGAAAATAATCAGGCCCGCCTGATTCGATTTGCAAGCTGCCACGCCGCACGCCAAGAACCATAAGCGCCGCTTCAGCATCAGCCTTGGCATCAAACACATCAACCGAACGCCGGCTGCCATGCCATTCGCGTGGTGCCATAGCACCATGCCGGATTGCCGCCACAGCGGTTCGTTGCTGATCAGGCTCATCACCAAGAAAGACCGGCCCAACCTCGAACATCGCAATATCAGCTTCGCCACGGTCTTGATTGCGCGCGGCAGCCGACAAAAGATTTGGCAAGGCCGATGGGCGCATAATTGACAGATCAGCACTAATCGGATTGACCAAGCGCAGACTGGCATCACCGCCACCAAACATCACCGCTTCTTTTTCAGCAAGGAAAGAGAATGTTACCGCCTCGGTCAAACCTCGTTCGGCCATAGCACGGCGCAGCCGCAATGGACGCGCCTGTGCCGCATTCACCGCCGGTTGGGCAACAACATGCTCACGTGGCAAATGCACCATTGGCAAATGATCAAATCCATAAATCCGGCTGATTTCTTCAACAAGATCGGCAGCGCCGTCAATATCACCGCGCCATGGTGGCGGGCTAACCTGCAAGCCAGCAGCATCTTCGCGAACAGTAAAGCCAAGATTTTCTAGAATTTTGGTCTGGCGCGCCTTTGGCACAATCATGCCGGTCAGCCGCTCAACCTTGTCACTTGCGAGAAAAATCTCGCGCGTCCAGTCGGCACCGTCACCGGCGATCACCATATGGCTTGCCTGTCCACCACAAATATCCATCACCAACCGCGCTACATAGCCCGACGCCCATTCAGGAGATGTTACATCAAGGCCACGTTCAAAACGAAAGCGGGCATCCGAATGGATATTGAGCTTACGACCTGTTGTGGCAACAGCAATCTGATCAAAGATCGCAATTTCCAGAAACATCTTATCGGTGGCATCACTCACGCCAGACCGCTCACCACCCATGATGCCAGCAAGATCATCAGGGCCATTCGCATCGCCAATCACCAGCATATCTTCGTCAAGATCATAGGTTTTTTCATTTAGCGCGGTCATGGTTTGGCCTGGTTTTGCCCGACCAATGATCAATTTGCCGCCATCAATTTTATCAATGTCATAGGCATGGAGTGGGCGGCCAAGATCGACCATCACATAATTGGTGATATCAACCAATGCGCTGATTGGCCGTTGACCAATGGCTGTTAGGCGGTTTGCCATCCATGCAGGGCTGCTGCCATTTTTCAATCCGGTAAAGGCGCGCCCTGATACCAGCGGGCATAGATGCGCCTCATCGGGCGCCAAATTCAGATCCCATGATATAGGGCTGTCAAAGCTGCCCTCAAGCGGGCTTGTATCAATTGGCTTTAACTGGCCATAGCCAGCCGCTGCCAGATCGCGCGCAACACCGCGAACACCAAGACAATCAGCCCGGTTGGGCGTGATCGCAATTTCGATAATCGGGTCATCAAGCCCGGCATAGGCGGCAAATGATGCGCCAACAGGGGCATCTGCCGCCAGATCGATAATGCCGTCATGTTCATCCGATAGCTGCATTTCGCGTTCCGAACATAGCATGCCATTTGACAGCTCGCCGCGAATCTCACCGGTTTTCAGCGTCAGATCAATTCCGGGAACATGGGCACCGACCGGCGCAAAAACACCCTTCATGCCAGCGCGTGCATTCGGCGCGCCACATACCACCTGAACCAGATCGCCAGCGCCGATATTGACCATGCAGACGCGCAATTTATCAGCATTGGGATGCTGCTCAGCCGAGATCACTTCGGCAATCACAAATGGTGTCAAGGCAGCTGCACGATCAACAACTGACTCAACTTCCAACCCAAGCATGGGCAGAACGTCCAAGATTTCAGCCAGCGGCCGATCGGTTTCAAGATGGCTGAATAGCCAGTCGCGGGTGAATTTCATCAAACAGCTCCCCCAGCAAGACCGGCATGAATTGACGGCGCATCAAATGGCAAAAAGCCGTAATGGCGCATCCAGCGCAAATCGCTATCATAAAAGGTACGAAGATCAGGGATGCCATATTTCAGCATCGCAATCCGTTCAATCCCCATACCAAAGGCAAATCCTTGATATTTTTCTGGATCATAGCCGCAGTTTTCTAGAACGCGTGGATTGACCATGCCCGATCCAAGAATTTCCAGCCAATCATCACCAGCACCAATTTTCAGCGCGCCATTATCGCGGGTACAGCCAATATCAACTTCCGCTGATGGCTCGGTAAAGGGAAAGTAGCTTGGCCGGAACCGCACCGGCAAATCATCAACCCCAAAAAAGGCACGGCAGAAATCAATCAGGCAACCTTTGAGATGCCCCATATGGATGCCATCGCCAATGACCAGCCCTTCACATTGATGAAACATCGGCGAATGTGTGGCGTCATGGTCAGATCGATAGGTACGCCCGGGAACAATGATGCGGATTGGTGGCTCATTGGCCTCCATTGTCCGAATCTGCACCGGCGAGGTATGCGTGCGAAGCACCTTGCGTTTGCCATTGGCATCGGCCGGCAGGTAGAATGTGTCATGCTCCTGACGAGCGGGGTGTTCGGGCGGAATATTCAGCGCGGTAAAATTATAATAGTCGGATTCGATATCTGGGCCTTCGGCAACCTGAAACCCCATTTCGGCAAAAATAGCGATCACTTCTTCAATGGTGCGTGACAATGGGTGAAGCCGTGCATCAGTTTCGGGCCGGCTTGGCAAGCTCACATCCAACCGTTCGGCAGATAATCTTGCATTCAGCGCCGCTGATGCCAGCATCGTCTGTTTGGCGTCAATTGCTGCGGCGATCTCGTCCTTGACCTTGTTCAGCGCTTGGCCTGCCTGTTTGCGCGCTTCGGCATCCATACCGCCAAGATCGCGCATCATCAATGAAATGCGGCCTTTTTTCCCAAGCGCGTCAATACGGATCGCCTCAAGCGCGTCAAGGCTATCTGCGACACCAATGGCGGCAATGATTTCTGAAGATACGGCATCAAGGCTTTGCATTATATTTCACCATCGGTCGTCATATGATTCAAAAAGAAGTGGGCTTGAAAAAAACGAGCCGCCGTGATCGCAGTGGCCAGATCAATCATGGACAAAACCAATCATTTTTTCTGGCACCGGTCAACACAACGGCTCGTCTGTCGTCTCGTATTTTGGGATGATCCCTAGCTTGCCGCTTTTGACCGCTCTACCAGGGCCTCAAATGCACGTGGCTCATTAACCGCTAGATCAGCAAGCATCTTGCGATCGACTTCGATTCCGGCTTTGATAAGGCCACCCATCATCTGTGAATAGGTTACACCATATAGGCGTGCAGCAGCATTGATCCGCTGGATCCATAAAGCGCGGAACTCCCGCTTCCGCACACGCCGGTCACGATAGGCATATTGACGTGCCTTATCGACGGCTTGGGTAGCGGTTCTGAATGTGTTTTTACGACGTCCGTAATAGCCTTTAGCTGCCTTGATTACCTTGGCGTGCCGGGCGTGAGTCGTGGTACCTCTTTTAACGCGTGCCATTTACCAGCCTCCGTTAAGCGTATGGAAGGAAACGTTTAACGATGCGCGCATCCGCATCACACAAGATCATGGTTCCACGAGCTTGACGTTTCATTTTCTGGGAACGGCGACGTAGGTTATGGCTTAGGAAGGCAGCAGAGCCGCGAACCTTGCCATTTGCGGTCAGGCGAAATCTCTTTTTCGCACCGCTTTTGGTCTTCATCTTGGGCATGTTGACCTCTTTCTTAGCAAAAGGACACCTATCCCGCGTTCAATCCAGAGATTTTGGCGGGAAAGTGATAGACCGGCCGGGCATGCCCTGATTTTTCAGGCCCGGGCGCGATTTTTAAAGACAGGAGATCTA
>CAJYBL010000114.1 GCA_913064995.1 uncultured Alphaproteobacteria bacterium | reverse complement strand
CCGTGACGCGGTGGCTGGATTGATTGATGCGGCAAGCACGGCTGCTGGCGGGGCAATTACGATATTGGTGAATAATGCAGGCATCACCCGCGATGGGTTATTGATGCGGATGAAAGATGAAGATTGGGATGATGTTTTAGAGGTCAATATGACCGCAAGCATGATTTTGTGCCGCGCCGCGATGCGGGCTATGATGAAGGCGCGCTCAGGCCGGATTATCTCGATTTCATCGGTTGTCGGGGTGACTGGCAATCCGGGGCAGGCAAATTATGCAGCGTCTAAGGCTGGCATGATTGGCTTTAGCAAATCTTTGGCCGCCGAAGTGGCCAGCCGCGGTATTACCGTAAATATCGTTGCGCCAGGCTTTATCGAAACACCGATGACCGATGTTTTGGATGAAGGGCAAAAGGCAAATCTATTGACGCTTGTTCCGGCTGGACGACTTGGTTCACCTGCGGAAATCGCCGCCTCGGTGGTGTTTCTTGCAAGTGATGAGGCCGCCTATGTTACCGGAATGACAATGCATGTGAATGGCGGTATGGCGATGCTTTAAATTCCGTTTGAGCACGTTTTAGTAACAAACGGGGCTGGTATAAGATAAAAAACTATGTTATCTGCCGCCAACTTTTGAATTTTCCGGCCGGTCTTCCGGTCAAAATCTAAGCTTCTCAGAGGGGGCAATAATGAGCGATATCGCAGATCGTGTTAAGAATATTGTAGTAGAACATTTGGGTGTAGAGGCTGATAAGGTTGTTGAAGGCGCAAGCTTCATCGACGATCTTGGCGCGGATAGTCTTGATACAGTCGAACTAGTTATGGCATTTGAAGAAGAGTTCGGTGTTGAAATTCCTGATGATGCTGCAGAGCGGATCCTTACTGTGAAGGACGCTGTGTCATTCCTCGAAGAAGCTGCTACTTAACTTTTAGCGTTTCGACAAATTTGTGCTGTGCATGGTCTTTTGGATGATGTACAGCCATCGATTTCCACCTGGTTTTTCTGGAGGTTTACCTTGCGCCGCGTTGTAGTTACCGGAATGGGAATGGTCACTCCGCTTGGATCTGGTGTTGACCATAATTGGTCGCAGATAATTGCAGGCAAGAGTGGCATTTCGCGCATCGAAGGTTTTGATGTGTCTGATATTTCTTGCCAGATTGCTGGTCAAGTGCCGGGGTCAGATGCCGTTGGTGGTCTTAACCTTGATGATTGGATCGACCCGCGCGAACAACGTAAACAAGATCGTTTTATCCAGCTTGGACTAGTCGCTGCTTGTCAGGCCATCGAGGATTCGGAGTGGAAGCCGCAAGATCGTGAATCGCAGAACCGTACTGGCGTTATGATCGGATCGGGCATTGGCGGTCTCGAATCGATCGTGAAAACCGATCAGCTTATGAACGAAAAAGGGCCGCGGCGGATCAGCCCGTTCTTCATTCCGTCGGCGCTGATCAATCTTATCTCAGGTCATGTATCCATCCGCTATGGTTTTCGCGGGCCCAATCATGCTGTTGTGACGGCCTGTTCAACTGGCGCCCATGCCATTGGTGATGCGGCGCGCATGGTCGCGCTTGATGATGCCGATGTTATGGTCGCTGGCGGTGCCGAGGCGGCGGTTTGCCGTATTGGCATGGCAGGATTTGCCGCTGCACGCGCTTTATCGACAAGCTATAATGATACGCCCGAAGTGGCGTCACGTCCGTGGGACAGAGGCCGCGATGGGTTTGTTATGGGCGAGGGCGCGGGAATTGTTGTTCTTGAAGAACTTGAGCATGCCAAGGCGCGCGGCGCAAAAATCTATGGCGAGATCAAAGGCTATGGCATGTCGGGTGACGCGCATCACATTACCGCACCAGCAGAAGATGGCGACGGAGGGTTCCGCGCTATGCAGGCCGCGTTAAAGCGTGCTGGGCTTGCGCCAAGTGATATTGATTATGTGAATGCGCATGGCACATCAACGCCGCTTGGTGATCTGATCGAGGCCAAAGCGGTTGCACGGCTTCTTGGTGATGCGGCGGCAAATGTGTCGATTTCATCGACAAAAAGTGCGACCGGCCATCTATTGGGCGCGGCAGGTGCAATCGAAGCTATTTATGCAATCAAAACAGTGCAAACTGGCGATTTACCGCCAACATTGAATTTGAATGATCCTGAAGATCAGGTTGCTGATTTTGATCTTGTGCCGTTAAAGTCGCGACACCGCAAAGTGCGTAACGCGATGTCAAATTCATTTGGCTTTGGCGGCACGAATGCATCGCTCATCATGGGTGAGGTTACCTGATGTCTTCGCCTGCCGTCCGGACATTATCCCGGTCGGCGAGCATGATTGTGCTGCTTGGCTGTATCATTTCGGCTGCTGTTTATTTGTGGCATGATCGAGTGCTGCATGCTGCCGGCCCCCATCAACAAGATGTTTTGGTGATTGTCGAACCTGGCGATGGGCATCAAGTGTTGCGGTCAGCATTGAATCGCGCTGGGGTGATCCATCAAATTTACCATTACGATGCGGCACGGTTGCTTGCTGGCAATCGGTTTTTGCCAAAGGCTGGTGAATTTCTGCTGCCAGCAAAATCCAGCCTTAGCCAAATCATGTCGATCATTCATCAAGGCTTTAGCTATCAACGCCGCCTAACGATTGTTGAAGGTTTGCGAAGCGCTGATATCGTTCAGATTATCACTGATTTACCACATTTGACGGGCATAATCGACGTCATACCAGATGAGGGTAGTTTGCGCCCTGAAACCTATTTTTATACCTATGCCACTCGGCGTGATGATTTAATCAACCGGATGCAGCAGACCCAGCAAATTGCCCTTGCCGAAGCGTGGATTGATCGGGCTAAAAACCTGCCTTACAAAACGCCGCAAGACGCGCTGATCATGGCATCAATTATTGAAAAAGAAGCATCGGTCAATGCTGACCGGCGTCTTGTGGCTGCGGTATTGGTGAACCGTCTCAAACGCGGCATGCGGTTGCAATCTGATCCAACGGTGCTGTATGAAGCGGCTGCCAGCCCGCAATCGCCTATTCCGATTACCAAAACTCATCTGAAAACAAAAACACCGTGGAATACATATGTCATCAAAGGCTTGCCGAAAACACCAATTTGTAATCCGGGCGAAGAGTCACTTATGGCAGCGTTAAATCCGGCTGATAGTGATTATCTCTATTTTGTATCTGATGGCAAAGGTGGGTTACGATTTGCGAAAACACTGGACGTGCATAACCGCAATGTAAGATTATTCAGAAAATTTGAAGCCGCAGCTAAAAAGGACAAGGCACAATGACCAAAAACGCATCACCAGCCTCTGATCACCAAAATGGTCTTGGCGGCCGAAGAGGGCTGATGCTTGTCCTGTCATCACCATCTGGCGCGGGAAAGACCTCAATTTCACGGCGGCTTCTGGCCAAAGAAAATGATCTGAAATTGTCGGTTTCGGCAACAACGCGAAAGCGGCGTCCGGGCGAGGTGGAGGGCAAGGATTATCATTTTGTCACCGCCGATGATTTTCATCTGATGATCAATAATCGTGAGATGCTGGAATATGCAAAGGTGTTTGATCATTATTACGGCACTCCTTCCGCGCCAGTGATGGCAGCGCTTGGCGTGGGGCGCGATGTGCTGTTTGATATTGATTGGCAAGGCACCCAGCAGCTTGCCGATGCAAGCCGCGAAGATTTGGTGTCAGTATTTATTCTGCCGCCCTCAACGCGCGATCTGGAAAAACGGTTGTTAAGCCGCGCCCAAGACAGTGCTGACGTTGTTGCGTCGCGAATGGCCAAAGCGTCGGATGAAATCAGTCATTATCGTGAATATGATTATATCTTGGTCAATGCTGATCTTGATCAGGCCGTCAAAGAGGTTCGGACGATTTTGCAGGCCGAACGGCTGCGCCGTGATCGGCAGATAGGCCTAACCGATTTTGTAAAGCGGCTTCGCGCTGGCTATTAGGCGGTTTGTTTTGTGGTTACTTCAGCTAGTAGAGCCAGTCTGCAAAATGCCTCTATATCAATGTCTTGTGGTCGTTTTTTAGGATCAATGCCGGCGGCATTCAACAGCGTTTCACCTCCAATTTTTTTTAGCGAGCTTCGAAGCATCTTGCGCCGCTGACCAAAAGCAATGCGGGTGACATCTTCAAGCGCCTTTTGGCTGCAAGGATAGCGTGGCGTGTGCAGTGGGATGATCTGTATAACCGATGAAGTGATTTTTGGCGCTGGCACGAAGGCCGATGCTGGCACGTCAAACAAGATCTCGCTATCGGCAAGCCAGCCGGTTAGAACGCTAAGCCGTCCATAGGCGGTGTCGCCGGGCTTGGCGGTGATGCGTTCGGCCACTTCGCGCTGAAACATCAAGGTCATTGACGCAAAGGCGTTGGCATGGCCAAGCCAGCTTATCAGCAATGTTGTGGCAATATTATATGGCAAATTGGCAATGATTCGCCTTGGTGCGTCGCCCATTTCCCAGATCGCACTTGTCATGGCATCAGCTTCGATCAGGCTGAGGCGTGAACCGGCGGCGCTAATCAATCCGGCAAGAACATCGGCGGCGCGACGATCTTTTTCAATGGCGATTACATGATCGGCACCTTCGAGAAGAAGGGCCCGGGTTAACCCGCCCGGACCTGGACCAATCTCGATCGTTGTTCCCGATAAAGTGCCAGCCGAACGCGCAATCCTGCGGGTGAGGTTCAGGTCAAACAGGAAATTCTGCCCAAGCGATTTCCGCGCGCGCATATCCATTGAATCGACAAGCTGGCGCATGGGCTGTAAAGCCTCGATCCGCTTGATTATCTGCTGCTTATCGATCATCTATACCAATCATTGACCCATTAATCTGGATCTTGTTGTGGCGGGGGTAATTGGGCATTAATCCGCCTTCTTGTTCTGGCTATTATCGACAAAATTGCGCGCCATTTTGACTGCTGCGATCAGGCTGTCAGCACGGGCAATGCCGCGGCCGGCAATACCAAGTCCGGTGCCGTGATCTGGCGATGTTCGGATGAAATCAAGGCCAAGTGTCACATTAACCCCACCAAAAAAATCAATTGTTTTCAGAGGAATAAGAACTTGATCATGATACATGCCCAAAACCGCATCATAGGTTTTGCGCGCCTCGCTGTGAAATAAAGTATCGGCTGGATGTGGTCCTGTCACGTTGACGCCCGCGGCCTGTAGCTTGGTAATTGCGGGTAGGATAATTTTGGTGTCTTCATCACCTATATTTCCGTTTTCACCAGCATGTGGGTTGAGACCACAAACCGCAATATGCGGGCTATCAATGCCAAAATTGGCCTTTAGACAGGCATGAAGAAGCTGGCATTTTTCGATGATCA
>CAJYBL010000113.1 GCA_913064995.1 uncultured Alphaproteobacteria bacterium | reverse complement strand
TATTCCTTTATTTGGATATAAATGATTTCTAAATACAAAAAATAATTTATTATCAATGTAGAATAAAGTTTTGATATTTATTTCTACATCATCAGTAATATCAGATGTAATTTTAATTTGATTATTGTAATCGATTTCATCGTGTGTTACTTCATCATCTATAATATTTGAAAAACTCTCATTTGATTTTATTTTACTTTTGTAAGTGCTGTAGTTTAGCTTTGTTTGTTGTCTTATCTTTTGGTGTGTCTGCCATGAACAACAACAACCTGACCTTTAGCCCCCTTCAGTAAACCCAAGTTCCACTCTAACCACTGGGGTCACACATGAACTTACACAGCCTGTGCTTTACTTGCCTTTGCAAGTGGGGGCTTGGGTGCTAGGGTTTTGCCTATGATGACTAGGTTTGTTCTTACATTTTTGATTGGGATTGTTTCATCTTTGACTTTAAAATTACAGCTTCATTGAATATTAATCATTTTTTCGACCAATTCACCGCAGGTAAACAATGGCAAAAAAGCGAAACGTTTGGGAAGCCTTAGTTAGACGGCTTTATTACAAATACTTTTCACAAAACATTCTTTATGAATTGCAAATTCGGGCAAGAAATGAAGCTGTTGATTACGTTCAAAATAACATGAATGATGCAGTTATTTTTGAAAGCCAGAAAGAGATTATTGAATACGCAATTAAGAACTGTCGTCAGCAAGGGGATTACTTGGAGTTTGGCGTTGCAACAGGCCGATCAATAAACACGATTGCATCTTTTACCCCCAATGGCACAAAAGTTTACGGCTTTGACACTTTCGAGGGTTTGCCTGAAGACTGGACGGGACATAATGCGGTTTCGGGCACCTTCAAGCAGGCTCGGTTACCAAAGGTGTTAAACAACGTAGTTCTTATCAAGGGGCTTTTTGAGAATACACTGCCAAACTTTCGGGAGCAAATGCTTGACAATATTAGCTTTTGCCACATTGATTGCGATTTGTACAGTTCAACTAAAACAATTCTAGATACAGTTGGCGATAAGTTAACCGCAGGTTCTTACGTTCTTTTTGATGAATACTTTAATTATCCTGCTTGGCGACAGCATGAGTGGAGAGCATGGCAAGAGTTTTGTGAATCGAATAAGGTAAAATACCGGTACGCTGGGTTTACGGCCAATGGAGGCACTGTGCTTGTCGAAGTGCTGTAGCTTTTGGCAAACATTTTGCGAGTTTTAAACGTCTCAGTCCGATACTGGGTCACATGCTGCTGTTTCGCCAGAGTCGTCCTCTTCAGGTGGGCTTTCCTCGCCGGACATGATCTTTTCGAACTTGGTAAAAAACATTTTCGATAATTTACGCGCTGTGCTGGTAATCAGACGCCCACCAAGCTGGGCAATTTTGCCACCTGGCTCGGCCTTGGCCACATATTTCAATAATGTGCTCTCCCCGTCGGCGATTAATTCGACATCAGCGCCACCCTTGGCAAATCCGGCCAAGCCACCATCGCCTTGTCCAGCTAGACTGAATCCCGTCGGTGCATTCGTCGTGTCTAGCGTCACCTTGCCACTAAATTTTGCTTTTACAGGGCCAATTTTCAATGTCACCTTGGCTTCCAGCTCATTTTCGGATGTCCAGTTTAGCTCCTCACAACCCGGAATACAGGTTTTCAGAATGGTGATATCATTTAACGCCTCATAAACCTTGTCCAGTGGGGCGGCGATTGTGATTTCTTCGGCGAGTTCCATTAGTCTCTCCTGTCAGGAAATAATCATTCGTGCATCCGGCTTTTGGCCGGTGGTGTCACGAAAGGCGTCTTGTGTGTCGATATCGACATAAAATCCGTTGGCGCAACTGTCAAACGGGTAAATGAGGTTGGGATGATTATCCAATAATCCAGCGGCTCAACCAAATAACTTGCCAGGGTTCAAAATATGTTTTGGATCAAGGGTCGCCTTTATATCGGCCATAACATCAACTGAACCACCCATTTCGGCGCGAAGATAGGTGGATTTGCCCTGTCCGATGCCGTGTTCGCCGGTGCAGGTGCCGCCAAGCGCAATTGCGCGTTCAGTCAGGCGGCTTGAAAAGGCACCAATTTTTGCCTGCATTTCGGTGTCATCAGGCATGGCAAGTGGCAGCACATGGAAATTGCCATCGCCAACATGCCCGAGAATGGGAGCGGTTAGATCATGCGCTGTGATATCGGCAATCGTGTCTTCAACACATTCGGCCAAACGCGAAATAGGAACACAGACATCAGTTGCAAAGCCAGTACCGCCTGGAAGAAGCGCATAGCCTGCCCATAGCGCGTCATGGCGTGCTTTCCAAAGTTTTTGCCGTTTGTCGGCATCGCTAGACCAAGAAAAAGGCCGTGGCGAATAATCGGCACAAATCTCGGCAAAGCGGGTAGCGTTATCATGAACTGCGTTGGGGCTGCCGTGAAATTCAACAAGCAATAGTGGCTCTTCTGGCAGATCAAGTTTGGAATAGGCGTTGCAGGCGCGTACTTGCAGTGGGTCGAGCATTTCAATGCGCGCAACTGGTATGGCAAGCTGTATGGTTTTGATCACCGCGTCACAGGCATTGCGGATGGTCGGAAATGAACAAATGCCGCCAGCGATCATTTCAGGGATGCCATGCAAACGAAGCGTCAATTCGGTAATGATGCCAAGCGTGCCTTCCGAGCCGATAAAAAGCCGCGTTAAATCATAACCCGCGGCCGATTTGCGTGACCGCCCACCGGTTTTGATCACGCGCCCATCGGCCAGCACCACCTCGAGCCCGAGAACATTATCTTTCATCGTGCCGTAGCGCACCGCATTGGTACCTGATGCGCGCGTTGCCGCCATGCCGCCAATGCTGGCGTTTGCGCCCGGATCAATTGGAAAAAATAGTCCGCTATCGCGAAGGTGCTGATTCAACCCTTCGCGGGTGACACCCGGCTGCACGACCACATCAAGGTCGGCCTGATGAACGGCAAGCACCTTATCAAAATGTGACATATCAATCGAGATGCCGCCGAAAGGGGCGTTCACATGGCCTTCAAGTGATGATCCCGTACCAAAGGCAATGGCCGGGCAGCCGCAATCATGACAGATCTTCAGGATTGACGAAACTTCGTCGGTAGTTTTGGCAAAGACCACGGCGTCAGGCGGCTGGTTGGCAATCCATGTTGTGGTATGGGCATGCTGCTCTCTGACCGATGCAGATGTTGAAAGAAAATCACCAAACAATTGTTTTAAAATGCTTATTGCTTGGTTTATGTTTTGCTGTTCAAACAAGTTGATTGCCCTAAAAAAGTTATTAAGCAGATGATGCGCAAGCATAACCTAAATGATGCCCGCAATCATATCATGGAGTTCAAAAAGCGCAAAAGCGCATAAAAACCTGCAAGCTGGCCACAAGCCCCAAAGCGGTTTAATGCTGAATCTGCGGCCCTTTTCGAGCATTTGAAAGCCGATAAATGGCCTGAGCGCAATGCATTGCTGGCGCGGCATTTTGCGCCGGATAAGATTATTTTTTAACCTGTGTTGCCACGAAGGCGCGCATCCGGTCGGCCAGGCCGGGCTTGACGGCCGATCGTACAAGCGCGGCAAGATCATGGTCAAGCAAGCTATCATCACGCGTTGCGGCAAGCAGGGCGGTTTTGGCGTCACCATCAAGATTGCCAGCATCAATGGCCAGCTTGTCAATATGGCTAGCCCAATCTTCAGCAGGCTGGATATCGGTTAGAAAACCCACCTCCAGCGCGTCATCAGCGTTAAAAATGCGAGATGTTTCCAGCAAATCAAACGCGGCGTCATCACCAATCAAGCGGGCAAGGCGGCGAGTGCCAAGAACAATACCAAACTGCAGGCCCGGCATGCGGAAACTGGCGTCAGGGGTGGCAATGCGTTTTCGGCAGGATGCAACAACATCGGCAGCGGCACCAAAACAGCGCCCCTGAACAAGCGCCACACTGGTCATTGGCAATTGATAGATCATTTGCAGCAACTGCTCGACCCGAACAAACCGATATAGCAGATCAGCGTCGCTTTGCTGATCAAGCCGGCTAAGGTCAAATCCGGCTGAAAAGGCGCGGCCCTCACCAGCAAAAACCACCAGATCTGAGCCACGATCACGCGCCGCAATCAAGCCGTCAATTAGCTCTTCAATCATGGCGGCATTAACCGCGTTCAACCGGTCAGGCCGGTTTAGACGAAGCCATGTACTCGAACCATTATGTTCAATAATAACCGAGTTTTGTGATATGGATTGTGTCATATCATTTTATCCTATTTTCCAAGCCAATCAGCGATGATTTCACTATTGTGGGCGCCAAGCGCCGGTGGTGGCTGCATGTGGCTTGTATCAACGCCGGTAATTGCAACGGGAAAGGCAACGCTGCTGGTCTTGGCACCATTGGGAAGATCAAGCGGTCTAACCAGCCCCATATGCTGGACATGCGGGTCGCGTAAAATCTCGGCAAAATCATTGATTGGCGCACAAGGCACGTTACGACCATCCATCTCTTCAAGCCAGTCGGCAGCGCTGCGGCTTTTGAAAACAGGTGCTAAAATATCAACAAGAATGGTTTGGTTTTTTGCCCGGTCGGCCTGTGTCAGAAACCGTGCATCGCTTGCCAGTTCATCCATACCAACGGCGGCGCAAACCTCATGCCATAATTTATCATTGCCAGCGGCGATCACAAAATGCGTGTCGGCGGCTTCAAAGGCCTGATAGGGGGCGTTGCGTGGATGCGCCGAGCCAAGGCGCTTTGGCGGATTTTGATTGCCAAAAAACTCGCTTGTTTGCAGGGCTGATACGCCAAGCAGACTTCCCAGCATCGAACAATCAATATGCGCGCCTTGGCCTGTTTGTTCAGCCTTGCGAAGCATAGCAAGAACGCTGAAGCCAGCATAAAGACCAGCGCAAAAATCGCCAATTGGCACGCCGCATTTGACTGATGGGGCGCCCGGTTCGCCGGTAACGCTCATAATGCCGGCAATGGCCTGAACGGTTACATCAAACGCACCTTTTCTGGCATAGGGGCCGGTTTGCCCATAGCCAGAAATTGAACAATAAATCAATTTTGGATTCACCGCTTTCAAATCATCATAGCCAAGCCCAAGACGGGGAAGCACACCAGGCCGATAATTTTCAATCAGAATATTGGTTTTCTCGACAAGCGATTTCAGCAGGGCAATACCATCAGGGCTTTTCAGGTCAAGCGCAACGCTGCGTTTGTTGCGGTTGACCGAGGCAAAATTTTCACTAAAGGCGCCGCCATCTTCGGTTTTGCTAAGCGGCGGCCATTGCCGCATGCCATCACCACCATCGGGTCGCTCGATTTTCACAACATCAGC
>CAJYBL010000112.1 GCA_913064995.1 uncultured Alphaproteobacteria bacterium | reverse complement strand
ACAGCCTCTTCACCACAAATTCAACAAGCATCACCCGTACCAACACCAAATATATCAAAACCAGATTTAGCCGAATCATCATACCAGACCAGATCAGCAATCAATCGGATGCCGCCAGATAGATCTTCTGATCTAAAAAAGCCTGATCAGGACGGCACAACCGACCTTGCCGCGGCAAATGCCATCATGGATTCGATCATCTGGCAATTTCAAACCGGTGATAAAGTGATTGAAACCACCGAACCAACGATACCGTTTGGCGCCGACCCATCACTTAGTGATGATGCGCTTGATATGGCTTTTGCGCTTTTATCAAGTAAGATTCGGTCGCAAAGTTTTAAGCCGGCTTTTGAGATGCCACCAAAAGGTGATGGTGTTATTCGTGTTGGGCTTTTAGTGCCATTAAGTGGTGAATATGCAGCGCTTGGCATGGAAATCCGGCGAAGCATTGAAATGGCATTATTCAAAATCAATAATCCCAAGATCGAGATTTTATTTCTCGACACAAAGGGCGGTGAAACTGCTGGCAATGCGGCAATGATCGGCTTGAATAGTGATGTTGATATTTTCATTGGTCCGCTTTTTACCGATGCGGTGAAGCAAGCACGCGTTGTCACGGATCAGCTTCGTGATGATCGCTCGCGGCCACCAATGCTATTGCTGTCAAATAATGTCGATGTTGCCAGTGCCGATCGCTGGTTGATGGGCTATCTTCCCGAACAGCAGCTTGATGGTTTGCTTGGTCATGCGGTCAGCGAGGGCAAGCGCCGCTTTGCTTTGATTGCGCAAGATTCGCTTTTTGGGCAGCGTCTATTGACGCATGCAAGCCAACGTTTGGCCGATTTTGGGTTAACGCCCGAAGCGGTGCGCGTGCTAAGCGATGATGAACTTGCCGATGAAACCAATCTGAAAAATGCCATTCGCACTTTTACCCGCTATACAGCGCCAATTGATGAAGCACCACTTGCCGAAAGCCCGTTTGATGCGGTGATTTTTGCTGGTGATCCAGATTTTGCGCTTCGTACCGCGCCAGTTCTTGCCTTTTATGATGTTGGGCCTGATCGTGCGCTTTATCTTGGCAATGCCCTTTGGAATCAACACCAGCTTTTGGTTGAACCATCGCTTCAAGGCGGGTTGTTTTCAACACGGCCAAGCAATCTTGATAAGCGTTTTGATGCTGACTGGACTGAAATCTGGGCAGAACCTGCAGGCCAGTTGGCGCGGGTGGGGTTTGATGCGATGGCGCTTGTGGCGGCTTTGGCAAACTTAAATCACCGCGATTGGTCAAAACAGCTTGTCAGTAATAGCGGGTTTCAAGGTTACAGTGGGGCTTTTCGCCTACTGCCAAACGGCCGCAATATCCGCAGTTTTGAATTGCGCAAAATCAATGAGGGCGAGGCCAAGATCATTCGTCCGGCACCAAACAAAATTTAAAAGCTAAATTTGCCGTTGGGCTAGCGCAGAATTGTCGATAAAATATGATTTAGCCGCAACCGCCCATCATCACTGGCGATTAATGTGGATTGATTTGGCATGCGCTTAAGCCAGCCAGCCGCAATCACCTGTTCAACGCCATCTCCGTAAAGCCAGTCACCACATGGCCCACAAAGATTTTCGATCACGCCAAGGTCTATTCCGTTTGTCAGGCGAAGCCCCATCATCACCATTTCGCTAGCCCAATCAGCCGGTGAGTCAATTTGCGTCTCGTCGATGCCATGGCCCTTTGCCGCCACTGCATCTAACCATCCTGCTGGATTGCGTCTTGTCACAGTGGCGTTGCGGATCGCAAGGTTTTTAGACTTATCAAACAGCGCAAACCGTCCATGCGCACCAGGCCCGACACCAAGCCAGTCACCAGCTTGCCAATAGGTTAGATTATGCCTGCATTCCTGACCAAGTGCTGCATGATTAGAAATCTCATAAGATGGCAAGCCTGCGTCATTGGTCATTTGCTGCGTCATTTCATAAAGATCGGCAGCGCGGTCATCATTAAGTGCCATGACCTCACCACGCCGCTGCCTTGTATGAAAAACGGTTCCGTTTTCAATCGTCAATTGATACAGAGACAAATGCCCAAGATCAAATGATAGTGCCTGACTAAGCATGGCTTGCCATGCTTTCGGGCTTTGATCGGGAAGCGCATAAATCAAATCAATCGAAACGCGGTCAAATGCCTTGTTAACCTTATCAAGCGCTTTTAGCGCATCGGCCGCCGAATGTTCACGGCCTAGAAATTTTAAACCGAGATCATCAAGAGATTGTACTCCCATCGAAACACGGTTCACGCCGGCTTTTTGAAACCCCAGCATGGCTTTAGCCTCAACCGAGGTCGGGTTGGCTTCGGCGGTAATTTCGATATCACCGATAAAGCCAAATAAATCTTCAGCATGGCGGATCAATCTTTCAACCAATGCAGGTGGCATTAATGATGGCGTGCCACCGCCAAAAAACAGGCTTGATAGGGGTGGGCGTGATGGCATCAATGACGCCATATGGGTCATTTCGGAGCAAAGCGCATCGCCAAAAGTCTCGGTATCGACATCATTGCTGACATGGGAATTAAAATCGCAATAGGGGCACTTGGCGCGGCAAAAAGGCCAATGAAGATAAAGCGCAAAAGGCCTGCTGGCTTGATCAAAAACCATCGATTGTGTTTTACCGGGCATCGGCTTTGCCAAAACAGCGTGCTAGCAATTGCGCAAATGCGTCGGCGCGATGGCTCATGGCATGTTTGGCATCAGGGTTCATTTCGCCAAAACTGATCTTGTGACCATCGGGTTGAAAAATCGGATCAAAGCCAAATCCCATTGTGCCGCGCGCTGGAAACATAAGCTGGCCTTTCACCTTGCCTTCGACGCAAACCACATCTCCATCTGGCCAGACAATGGCAAGCGCACAAATAAATTCAGCCTTGTGATCCATGCTGCCAGTTTTTGCAAGCTCGGTTTTGACAGCATCCATGGCAAGGTTGAAATCACGATTCGGCCCGGCCCAGCGTGCCGAATAGATTCCTGGGGCACCATCAAGGGCTGCCACCGCTAAACCCGAATCATCGGCAAGTGCTGGCTTGCCCGAGGCCATTGCCGCTTCGCGTGCCTTTAAGATCGCATTGCCGGTAAAGCTGGTTTCAGTTTCATCAGGTTCAACAAGACCAAGATCAGCAGCCGATAAAATATGAATATCAAAACCGGCAAATAGTGCGCCAATTTCGCGCATCTTGCCAGCATTATGCGTGGCAATGACAAGCGTGTCTTCGGTAAATTGGCGATTGGTCATGATCGGACCTTTAGTCTTCGTTCGGGCTTTTTAAAAACCAGCATTTTGAACCGCACAGCGTTGCAGATCAAACAGGTTATTGCACCCGGTTTCGGCTAAATCCAGCATTGCATTCAGGCTTGCCCTTGAAAAAGGATGTTCTTCCCCAGTTGCTTGAATTTCAACAAGCTGGCCATCGGCGGTAAGAATGAAATTAGCGTCAATTTCAGCGGCGCTATCTTCTTCATAATCAAGATCCAGAACAGCTTGGCCTTGATAGATGCCGCATGAAATGGCGGCCACCTGACCGGCTAGGGGTGATTGAGTGATCGCGCCTGCCAAAAGCAATTTTTCGCAGGCAATCCGCAGCGCAACCCATGCGCCAGTGATGGCGGCTGTCCGCGTGCCGCCATCCGCTTGAATCACATCACAGTCAATTTTGATCTGGCGTTCGCCAAGAGTGCCAAGATTGGTAACAGCGCGAAGCGAGCGCCCAATCAGACGTTGAATTTCAAGAGTGCGGCCACCTTGTTTGCCGCGTGCCGCTTCCCGGTCGATGCGGCTATGAGTCGAACGTGGCAACATACCATATTCAGCGGTTACCCAGCCCTTGCCGCTATTGCGCAAAAATGCAGGGACGCGCTCGTCAATTGATGCTGTGCAAAGCACATGTGTATTGCCAAATTTGGCAAAACATGATCCTTCAGCATGAAGCGATACAGATGGTTCAAGTGAAACAGAGCGAAGCGCGCCAATGGCGCGGCCGGAATGGCGTGTCATGATAAATATCCTTTGCTGCAGCGTTCGAGCTGGTTAAAGCGATATGCCAGTGAAGTAAAGGGATAAGGTAAATTGCCGCATCCCCGTTTCTTCGATTGACCAAACGGCTTTACCTATCCTAAATTTTCTGGATGACAGATTCCAGCATAAAGGACTTAAAACCGCGGAGCCTGGAAATTTTCCATGAGCTTGTCGCGGCCTATTTGGAAGATGGTTTGCCGGTTGGGTCAAGCAGGCTTGCTCAATCAGGTAAATTTGACTTTTCGCCCGCCTCGATCCGAAGCAAGATGAGCGATCTTGAAGATGCAGGGCTTTTATTTGCCCCGCATATATCAGCTGGCCGTGTGCCAACCGAAACCGGCCTTCGGCTCTTTGTTGATGGCCTGATGGAATTTAACCGAGATGTTCCGCCAGAGCAGCGCCAATCAATTGACAGCGAATGTGCGGCGCGTGGAATTAGCCTCAACCAACTTCTTGATAAAACCAGCAAAACTCTGTCGGGGCTGTCGAATTGCGCCAGTCTGGTCTTGTCGCCAAGCAGCGAGGCCGAGTTACAACATTTTGAATTTGTGCCAATCGGCATTGATCGGGCCTTGGCGGTTTTGGTGCGGTCGGACGGGCAGGTTGAAAACCGGTTAATTGATTTACCAGCTGGTGTGCCAGCTTCAGTGATGACGCGCGCTGCGAATTATATGAATGCCAAATTGAAAAATAACAGCATGATCCATGCAGCAAGCCTGATCCGAAATGAAATTGCCCAACATAAGGCCGAACTTGACGAGCTGACCACAGTGCTTGTCGAACAGGGGCTTGGCATCTGGTCAGATGGTATTGGTGGTGATGATGCGGCGCTTATTTTGCGTGGGCAGGCCAATCTTATTGATGATATTCAGGCGGCTGAAGGTCTTGATGAAATTCGTGGGTTATTTGATGCGCTAGAGGCGCGCGAAAATGCGCTTCGGCTTTTAGATGCAACACGTGATGGCGATGGGGTGAAAATTTTCATTGGCGCTGAAAACAATCTTTTTGCCAGCACCGGCTGTTCATTGGTGATTGCGCCTTATCGTAATAATGACCGGTCGATCATCGGAGCGATTGGCGTTCTTGGGCCGCGCCATATGAATTACGCGCGGATTATCCCGATGGTTGATTATACAAGCAAGGCGATTGATCGCGTTTTGGGCCGTTGACGATCTATTCTCTGCGTGATGATTTACAACGCGGTTTAAAGTGATCTGACCCAGCTTTGGATGGCGTTAGTAATTTCTACCGCCTTTGTCTGTGTTTTTGCCAACTCCACGTCAAGCGTGAAACGAGTTTGGCTTCAGTTGAAAACCTACCGCCCTGATTAAAATCGTGATGGAAAAAAAAAAAAAAATGCTGAGCCA
>CAJYBL010000111.1 GCA_913064995.1 uncultured Alphaproteobacteria bacterium | reverse complement strand
ACGCTGTTGCAAAGGAAAACAGCGTCATCACCCTAATGATCAAAAATGGTTTTACGGGGGACAAGGGCAATGGGGGCTTCTACAAAACAGGCCCTGACGGGCTTTTGCATACACTTCAACTTGTTGGATACACAGGGAAAAGCCTTCCACCTTACTCTGTTGCGAAACAAGAACTGCCAGAATTGGCAGTTCGAGCCGCAACTGCATCGGCTCAACAAAAAGAACCACTCGTCCAGATCCTTGAAGGTAACACACACCACGCAAAATTTTGCCGCAGAGTTCTCGGACGAGTCCTATCTTACGCTGCCAGTTTGATTCCCACTGTAACTGAATCCCCTCAAGACATCGACGATGCCATGAAGCTTGGATTTAATTGGCAACGAGGGCCCTTCGAGTTAATGGATGCAATTGGCCACAGTAAAATGGCAGAGTTATTGGAAGAATCCGGTTTGAAAGTTCCCGATATTCTCCAACTTGACCAACCCTTTTATCAAGTTGATGGAAGCGCATTAACAGTTCGACACGCTGATAAAAAATACAAGCCGTTCAGCTTACCAGCTGGCGTTATACGGTTTCAAATGAAGCGCAGAACCATGACCCCAATTTTGGAGAACGAAGCGGCCAGCCTTTTTGTTCTCAACGGGTTTGCCGAAGGCGTAAATGATCTAAGGCTTGTAGAATTTCACTCAAAGGCAAATGCCCTTACAGACGCCTCAATGGAGATTGTTGCAGCAGCTTCTGAAGACCATGGAAGTGGTATTATCATCCACAATGACGCCCAACATTTTTCCGCAGGGGTGGATCTCAATGCATTCCGGAATTACATCGAAAGAGAAGATTGGAATGGCATTGATGCATTCCTAAGACGGTTCCAAAACGCAGTTTGCAGACTCAAATACACCCCTGTCCCAGTAATTGGAGCTCCATCTGGCCTTGCTGCAGGTGGAGGGTTTGAAGTACTTGCACATTGCGATAAATTAGTTGTTCATACCAATTCAGTAATGGGCCTTGTGGAGTCTGCTGTTGGCGTTGTTCCAAGTGGTGGCGGAATCAAGGAAACATATCTAAGATGGTTTAATAAAACACATTCTTGGGAAGATGCAGCCTGGAATACATGGATGAACTTAGGTTATGCCGCCACAGGCTCATCTCCGGAGCTGTCGGCAAAACTGCAATATTTTCTTGAGGATCGGGATGAAACAGTTATGAACCGTGACCGCCTTCTTACACGCGCAATAACATTAATCGGACAGATGCAAGACAATTACTCGGCGCCACAAAAACCAATTTTAAAATTTGCTGAAAACAGTCTCTTCGAGAAAATGTCTGACTTTATGCAAACAGGTGTAGAGCGCGGCAACTTTCTGCCTCACGATAAAGTAGTAGCAATGACTATTGCTGGTGTAATGATAGATACTGATGGACAAAACAGCGAGGCCACTGAAAATATAATGTATGCTAGGGAGCGTGACGCGTTTATAAAGCTCGCGAAAACGGACTGCACATATGAACGTATATCGTCAATGCTTGATTATGGTACACCGGTGCGTAACTAGGCAGCCCCATGCCATTTATAGCAAAATTCTGAATCGGCTACGCAATTCTGCATCTAGGGCGTCGGAAACATGGCTTGGATGTGAATTGGCCAGAATATCTTCTTTGCGTTGCCGCGCCGCCTCTAGCAGATTTGGTTTGCCAAGCTCTTCCCATTCCTTTGGGCTAGAGCGGTCGGCAATTGCCGGATAGGCATACTCGGTTTGCATCAGGTTGATTGTCTGTTCATGGCCAAGATAATGGCCAGGGCCACCCATGCAAATATCCTTCATCACCTGAACGGCCAACGTTTCTTCATTCACCTCGATGCCACGAACACAGCGTAAACATTGCCCCAACATATCATTGTCGATAATCAGACTATCAAGACAGAAGCCAAGCAGTGACGCGTGCATGCCAGCGGCCTCATAGACCATGTTCAGCCCAGATAGTCCCGCCATGACAAGCGTGCTGCCTTTTTCATAGCCAGATTGCGCATCTGGCATTTTGGCATCTGCCATACCAGCAGCGGCACCACCCGGCAAATCATAGTGTTGCAGCATTTGCGCGCAGGCAGAGGTCAACAGCCCCTGTTCACCCGATCCGCCCGACATCGCGCCAGTTCGCAGATCTGAAACAAATGGCCATGTTCCGCAAATGCAGGGATGCCCGGGCTTCATCGCATTGACATAGATCAATCCGGCAATCACTTCAGACAAGGCTTGCGCCACCGCACCGGCAATGCTGGCTGGTGCTGTTGCCCCTGCTTGCCCTGCCGACAACAACAGAACCGGCATGCCGTTATGCACCGCCTCTTCCATCACCAAACAGGATTCAGTGGCAAACCGAAGTGGCGGCACGACAAAGCAATTGCTGTTCGACACAAATGGACGCGCCCGCCATTTATCCTCGCCACAAGCAACGCTATGCAGCATTTCAAAAACTGGTTTCATATATTCAGCTTCGGTAAAGCTGACACCAACATGTTTTGTTGTTCCTTTGATCGCCGCATAGACCGTATTGAAATCAAGATCGGCTGGATCGGGAATATCGCGCGCAACCATCGGACGCTGAAAGAAATGGATATTATCCATCTGCTCGACAATCCTTGCCGCATCATAAATATCGGCAAGGTAGGATTCGCGATATTCATTCTTGGCAATATCAACAACGTGAACCGCGGCACCCGCCGTGCCATAGTGAACACGCGATCCTGATAACAGCAGATCATGTTTTGGGTTTTGCCCATGAAGCGTGATATTACGGGCGCATTTGGCAAGCGTGTCGTCGACCAACCCACGCGGGAATCGAAGACGGCTATCATTGCCAAGAATGGCGCCAGCATCAATCATATATTTCACGCCCGAATCTGGCGCTTGGCTGAGGCCAATTTCTTCCAAAATCTGATAGACGGTTGCATCAACCGCCTGAACAGCCGCCGCATCCAGAGGTTTGAAATTCCCCCCTTCAAGCCCGGCGCGTACTGGCCGCAAATCCTCAGCCAATGGCGCTGCACGCAGGTTACGTCTTGCTTCGCGACCACCGCTGCGCCGCAACGAATATGCGATCAATCTACTCTGGCTCATCAGCATGATCTCCTTTAACAGGGGCCATATTTATGGTTTTATCTGACTTAGAATTCGACCTGACTCACAATTTAACCTGTAAGGCCTTTGGGTCATACAGGGGACGCAAACTCACTTCGGCATCGACTAATTTACCGGCAACATCAATCTGGTAATGGGCGTTTAATTGTGCTTCGGCAGTTTCGCCAATGCTGTTGCATTTGACATAGCCAAGCCCGATTGCACCGCCAAGATAATGGCCATAATTGCCGCTTGTCAGATAGCCAATCACCACGCCATCACGGTAAATAGCTTCATTGTGATAAAGCAGCGGATCAGGGTCGGTCAGGCGGAACTGCATCAATCTTTGCGACAGGCCGTCATTGCGTTTGGCCGCAACCGCATCAGCACCGATCATGCTGCCAAATTTGCTTGGCGTCTTATTTTCCTTAACGGCAAATCCAAGACCGGCCTCAAGAACATGGTCTTCACTCGAAATATCATGGCCAAAATGACGAAAGCCTTTTTCAATACGACAACTATCAAGCGCGTGAAGGCCACACATGGCAATCGGGTGGTCATTGCGGCGTTCGGTAATCGCCTCAAAAACATGCGCTGACATATCGGCAGATACATACAGCTCCCAGCCAAGCTCGCCAACATAGGTAACACGGTGCGCGCGGGCGACAGCATGGCCAATTTCAATCTGCTGCATCGTGCCAAAGGCGAAATCATCATTGGCAAGGCTTTGCGGGATCATTGGCTGGAGGAAAGATCGCGCCTCGGGTCCCATGACCACCAAAACCGATTCCGACACGGTAACATCAATGGCAATGGCATGCGCATTATCAGGAATATGACCATTGATCCAATGAAGGTCACGTCTGATTGTCGCTGCCGGTGTCACAATCAAAAATTCTTCGAGGCCAAGACGATTTACCGTCACATCAGCTTCGATATGGCCATCATCATTCAAGAATTGCGTATAGACGATTTTTCCAATCGGAACCGCAACATCATTTGCCGCAATAATTTGCAGCACAGCCTCAGCATCGCGGCCAATCAGTTTGATTTTGCCAAAGCTGGACATGTCAAACATCCCCACCTTTTGCCGAATTGCCATATGTTCAGCTGCGCTATAGTCAAACCAGTTCTGCCGACGCCAGCTATATTCATATTCGGCTTTTCTGCCCTTTTCCTTTTCGGATTCTGGCAAAAACCAATTGGCGCGTTCCCATCCGGCAACCTCGCCAAAACACGCCCCTTCAGCCTCAAGATAGCTATGAATTGGAGACCGCCGAATGCCACGCGCCGACGCGAATTGGCGATAGGGGAAATGATCGGCATAGAGCAGCCCAAGCGTTTCTGATACACGTGTCTGCAAATAGCTTCGATTGGCCTGAAATGGCTGCATCCGCCGGATATCAACATCCCAAAGGTCAATTGGCTGCCGTCCCCGATCCATCCAGTCGGCAAGAACCATACCCGCACCACCAGCCGATTGAATGCCGATTGAGTTAAATCCGGCAGCGACATAAAAATTATCAAGCTCGGGTGCCTCGCCAAGAATATAGCGATCATCCGGCGTAAAGCTCTCTGGCCCATTGAAAAATGTTTGAATGCCAGCCGATGCCAATAACGGGAAACGTTCGACCGCACGTTCAAGAATTGGCTCGAAATGGTCGAAATCTTCGGGCAGTGAATCAAATTCAAAATTTTCGGGAATGCCGTTCATGCCCCATGGTTTTGAATTTGGCTCAAATGCCCCAAGCAGAATTTTACCAGCATCTTCTTTGTAATAAGCGCATTCATCGGGAACGCGCAAGACGGGCAGATTGGCCACTAGATCAGGCATGGCTTCGGTCACAATATAGAAATGCTCACAAGCATGAAGCGGCACCGCAACATCTGCCATTGCGCCAATTTCACGGCCCCACATGCCACCAGCATTCACCACATAATCAGCCGCAATCGGCCCATGATCAGTTTCAACACCGGTGACCCGGCCATTGGCCTGCTGGATTGCCGTAACCTTGACTCCTTGCAGAATTGACGCGCCGAAATTGCGCGCCCCCTTCGCCAATGCTTGGGTGATATTGACCGGATCTGCCTGCCCGTCCTTTGGCAACCAAACGCCGCCAACAACATCGTCTGTTGTCAGCCCCGGATAGCGACCAGCAATATCGCTAGGGGTGATTTCATCAATCTCAACGCCAAAAGCGCGCGCCATCGCTGCCGACCGGCGCAGTTCTTCCATGCGCTCATCGGTGAGAGCCACCGTGATTGAACCATTGCGTTTAAAGCCGGTGGCAACAACGGATTCAGCCTCCAAACCGAAATAGACACCAAAAGAA
>CAJYBL010000110.1 GCA_913064995.1 uncultured Alphaproteobacteria bacterium | reverse complement strand
ATGAACCGGCGGGCCCCGTCCGGCGTTGACCATTTGCTCGGCCAGTTTCGATGCCGCCATCACCATGCCAGCAAACGTAGCCTTCAAAATGCCCATCTGGTCAATTTGCGCAACCTCGATCGAAACCGTATGATAAAGATGCGGCGGTGCCATCAAAGTTGTGGCAAGCGCGGCGCGGCGCGGCGGCTTTATTTTTTTGGAATCATCAATGCCGGCAGGAAGCGTGTCATAGGCAGATGGGCAAAGCCAGATTGCCGTTACCGTAACTGGCCCCGCCCACGGCCCCCGTCCAGCCTCGTCAATGCCAATCACCGGCGCGTTGAATTGCCGTTCATGGTCAAGATCAGGCATTAGCCACCACGGCGCTGGGTTGGCGATTCAGCAAGCCGCGGCATGATTTCAACAAAATTACACGGCCGGTGACGAATATCGAGCTGATAGCGCAAAATCTCATCCCACCCATCGCGGCAGGCCGATGGTGAACCCGGAAGCGAAAATAGATAGGTGCCGCCAGCAACACCAGCCACGGCGCGTGACTGCACCGTTGATGTGCCAATTTTGGTAAAGGAGATATAGCGAAATAACTCGCCAAACCCTTCGATTTCCTTTTCAAAAATCGCCCTAAACGCCTCTGGTGTGCCATCACGACCCGTCAGACCTGTACCGCCAGTGGCGACAATCACATCGACGGCTTTATCATCAACCCACCTGCGAAGCTGTTTGGTGATGGCGTCAAAATCATCCGTGACAATGGCGCGTCCGGCTAGATTATGCCCATCTTCCTGCACCCGCCCAACCAGCAGGTCACCCGAACGATCATCATCAGCTTTGCGCGAATCCGACACGGTTAAAATGGCGATATGAACCGGCACAAATGTAATTGATTTATCAATCCGCTTATCATGATCCATTTATTTTGCCTCTTATCATTTGGTCATCATCTGGCGGTGGGCGCAGCCAGCCATGCCAAAATGTTCGATTTATTTTGCCAGCTAATTTGCCAAACCCTTATCAATCGCCTCACTAGGGACGAATTTACCGCCATTGCCAGCGGCAAGACCCGACAAAGCCGGTGTTGTCTCGCCAAAACGTTGCCGGTAAATGCCAAGATTGGAAATGACATTTTTCACATAATATCGCGTCTCACGCGCTGGCATTGATTCAACCAGCAAAAACGGATCATCCTGATGATCAACCTTGCCAAGCCATTTGCGTAAGTTTCCCGGTCCACCATTATAAGCTGCCAAAAGCCGGATTAGCGAGCTTTCGACAAGCGGTTCATCAAGCAGATGCTGAATATAGTTCTGGCCAAGCTTGAGGTTGAGTTCAGGTTCAAAAAGCTGATGTCTTTTGCGGCCACGATAGCCCCGATCCCGCGCAATGAATGAAGCGGTAGCGGGCATAAGCTGCATCAGGCCAGCGGCCTTGGCGCTGCTTTTGGCGCGTGGGTTAAAGCCTGATTCTTGACGCGAAATCGCCCAAACAAGCGCTTCGTCAATATCATAATCGATCTTAAATTGCGGATGCGGATAAAGCGCGCCATACCAGCTGACACCTGTATCTTTACGAATGATTTCAGCAACCCGAAATGACAGTCCCGCCATGCCGTGTTCAGACGCAAAGCGCATCACCCCAAGGCGATATTGTTCGGGCATTTCCATCCAGAGATAGCGCAATTCACGCTCAGCCGAATGAGTTTCGCCAAGCTGTAACAGCGCAAAAATACGTTTCCCACCCGGGCGGGCACCAAGCCAGCTATAAAAACCGGCATCAATTTCAGGCAAGTCAAAAGAAATGTTGATTTGCTGACCAAGCGCATGACGCGAAACAACACCGTAAAAACTGTCAATTTCACGCGCCGAGACTTCAAGATAACGAATGGACTCAAGCGGGCGTCCTTGGCGCATTTCAACACGGTGCGCCCAATAGGCAGCCGCGCTTCGTTCGCCCGGATTGGCTTCGGCAAGATTGGCAAGCGTCCGGAAAAACTGGCCAGCAAGATCAATCTGGCCACTTCGCCATGATGCAAGACCGCCTGCCCAATAGGCTAATTGTGCATATTCCCGTCCAATGCCAATCGCGTAGCGCGCTTGCCGAATGGCCTTTGAATCAACACCAAAAATAAAATAGGCATGGGCAATCTCACCACGAAGCTGGCCTTCTTCGGCAGCAGTCAAATAGCGTTTATTCTGCGGGTCATTAACAATATCAAGCGCACCTGATGGCCAGCCACGACGGATTGCCCGCCGGATAGAACGGGCAATGGATGCGGTTCGCGTTGGCGAGGCACGACGAGCATTGCTTGCCGGAATACGCGGCCGATAACCATGCGCGCCAGCTTGACCATAGCCATTCAAATAACCAGGTTTTGGCGCTTTCGGGCTGCGCGCATTTTTCGGTTTGCGCCGTTTGGCAAGCCAGTAAAGACGGCTTGCATCCGGATGATCATTATAGGCGGCAAGCCAGCTGGACAATTCCTTATAGCTTGAGCGCCATGCGGTTGGGTGAAGATATCGCTGCGCCAGCAAATGGCCTTTTAAGACCGGATCTTTCAATCGACCCATTTCGCGGATCGCCTGTTTCATATTGCCGTTTTTCTGCAATTCAATAAGACGCTTATATTGAATAATATCAGCCGCGCTCAATGGTTCTGGCAGTGATTTGGCACTAGCTGACGCCATGAAAACAAGCAAGGCCATCACTGGCAAAACCAGCCTCATGTAATTACAGCCAGCGGTAAATGAGCGATAAACATGTGAACGGGTCAGATTTGTGCGGCGGTTTGACATCATGCGACATGTCATGATGGGCAATAGACCCCAAAGCATCTTTTTGGTGAAATCGGCGGATGCATTGAAACTCATGGTAAGGCCCTTGCGTTATGGCGTTGGCTAATAATCATCGTCAATTAAACCCACCTTTGTTTCCTACCTTGCAGGCGCTGGCGGATCAACCTGATTCGTCATTTGGCCGCACAGCGGCAAGCTGTTTTGCCAGCAAAAGCAAATCTTCGAACGCAAGCCGTTTTTGCGCAGGCGAACGCAACAGATAAGCCGGATGAAGGCTGGCCAGAACCGGCCGCGGCAGGCCATCGCCAAAATCAACATCACGCCAACGACCGCGCAATTTCATAATTCCATCATGGCTGCCTAACACCAATTTGGCCGCCGCCCCGCCTAAAAGCAAAACAAATTCAGGCTTGGCAAGCTGGACATGGCGAAACAGCCATGGCAACAGCATCGCCGTTTCTTCATCGGTTGGGCTGCGATTGCCAGGCGGGCGCCATGGCAAAAGATTGGTTAGATAGACCGACGCCCGATCAAGACCAATCGAGGCAATCATCTTATCAAGAAGCTGGCCATCAGCGCCGACAAACGGCACCCCCATCCGGTCTTCATCACGGCCCGGTGCCTCGCCAATAATCATCAGGCGCGCGCCTGGATTGCCATCGGCAAAACACAGATTACTGGCGGTATGTTTCAATGGGCAATCATCAAGCTTGGCCATAGCTGATTGCAGATCAGAAAGGCTGGTGATGTCAGCAAGCGCCGAACTATCGGTATTGGTCTTGTCTTCGGAGGGGATGGCTCCAGAATTAGCCAAAGCTGAATTGGCCATTTTTACCGCTTCTGACGGTTGCAGCGCAGTACCGCCCATCGCGGTTTGGCTAACATCTTTATCACCAGCCGGTGCGGCAACGGCCAAAAGCTGATCAAGCCGCAATGGCACCGCATCAACTTGAGGGTCATCAAGCAAAGCCTCGTCGATGCCCATATCCAATTGCCATGCCAGCATCGCAATCAGTTCATTTCGGTCATCATTTTGTGCAAACATATAAAAATCCGTCGAATTTTGGTTGTTTCATCAGGGCAAAAATGCGCAATATCAATCTTGCATGGACATCCAATGAGATCAATTGGCTTGAAGCCTGTTTCAAGGCTTCTTATGTTAACATAAATTCGACTAAATTCTAAACCTATGTAGACATAGATGGGAATAAAGATGGAACGCGAAGTGATGGAATTTGACGTTGTGATTGTTGGCGGCGGACCATCGGGCCTGTCAGCGGCAATCCGGCTGAAACAGCTAGCTAATGAAGCTGGCAAAAACATCGAAGTGTGTCTGATCGAAAAGGGAAGCGAAGTTGGCGCCCATATTCTGTCAGGTGCCGTGCTCGAGCCGCGAAGCCTGAATGAACTTATTCCAGATTGGCAAGAACGCAGCGCGCCGCTCGACACGACAGTCACCGCCGATAAATTCATGTTTTTGACCAAAACGGGCAGCTTTCGCATACCAACACCACCAAGCATGAACAATCACGGCAATTACATTATTTCACTGGGTAATTTTTGCCGCTGGCTTGGCGAACAGGCCGAGGCGCTTGGCGTTGAAATCTATCCCGGCTTTCCCGCAGCCGAGATTCTGTATGATGATCAAGGCCGCGTCAAAGGCGTGGCAACAGGCGATATGGGCATTGGCAAGGATGGCAATCCAACCGACAATTATATGCGCGGAATGGAATTGCACGCCAAACAGACAATTTTTGCCGAGGGCTGTCGCGGCCATCTAACCAAAAATCTTTTTGAAAAATTTGACCTTCGTGAAGGCAAAGACCCGCAAACCTTTGCCATTGGTATCAAAGAGTTATGGGATATTGATCCGGAAAAAGCCAAGGCTGGTCTTGCTTGGCATTCGGTCGGCTGGCCATTGGCAAGTGACACTTATGGTGGGTCGTTCCTTTATCATCTTAATGGTAATCAGGTTGCTGTTGGCTATGTTGTCGGGCTTGATTACAGCAACCCGCACCTTTCACCTTTTGAAGAATTTCAGCGCTTTAAGAATCATCCAGCGATTCGCGATACATTTATTGGTGGGCGGCGCGTTTCTTATGGCGCACGGGCGCTGAATGAAGGCGGCTTCCAATCGATACCAAAATTAACCTTCCCGGGTGGCTGTCTTGTTGGCTGTACCGCAGGCTTTTTGAATGTACCAAAAATCAAAGGTACCCATACAGCAATGAAATCGGGGATGCTTGCCGCCGAAGCTATTTTTGAATCACTGGAAACATTGCAAGCTGGTGACGAGCCAATGAGCTATGCAAGCCGGCTGGAAGATAGCTGGCTGTGGGCCGAGCTCTACAAGGTTCGGAATATCCGGCCCGGTTTTGCCAAAGGCCTTTGGTTCGGCCTTGCGCATGCAGCGATTGACACCTATTTGTTTTTTGGCAAAGCGCCATGGACGTTGCGGCATCATGCTGACCATGACAATTTAAAACTGGCAAGTGAAGCCCCAAAAATTGACTACCCCAAACCTGATGGCATTGTCAGTTTTGACCGCAATTCATCGGTCTTTTTATCGGGTACCAATCATGAAGAAAATCAGCCTGCCCATCTTACCCTAAAGGATGCCTCTGTCCCGATTAGCCATAATCTGGCACTATATGATTCACCTGAGCAACGCTATTGTCCGGCTGGTGTTTATGAAATT
>CAJYBL010000109.1 GCA_913064995.1 uncultured Alphaproteobacteria bacterium | reverse complement strand
GCGGCAAACATTACCTGGGATGAATTGATAGTGACCGATTCTGGAAACCGGCGTAACCTCGGCTGCCGTGCCAGTTAAAAAACATTCCCGCATCGAGCCTAATTCTTCTGGCTTGATATGCCGTTCGACCACTTCAATTTGCATTGATTTGGCCATGGCAATCACGCTTTGGCGGGTGATGCCATTCAAGAAACAATCGGCAATCGGCGTATGAAGCGTGCCGGCATCATCAACAAAAAACACATTGGCACCGGTGGCTTCGGCAATATAACCGCGATAATCCATCATCAACGCATCTTGAAAGCCCTTGCGCTCGGCCTCATGTTTCGACAGCGTACAAATCATATAAAGACCGGCTGCCTTGGCATGAACAGGTGCTGATTCGGGCGATGGCCGCTTCCAACTCGCAATATCAAGCGTAATGCCCTTCATCTTGGTTTCGGGGTCGAAATAACTTGGCCATTCCCATGCAGCAATCGCCAGATGCGCGGTTGTTTGCTGCGCCGAAATTGCCATCATTTCAGAACCGCGCCAACAATAGGCCCGCATATAACCATCAATAATATTATTGGCTTCGATAACCGCCTGTTTGGCAGCATCCACCGCATCATCTGAAATCGGCAGATCAAAATCCAGCAATTTACTTGATTGACGAAGCCGAACAGTATGTTCGCGCCCTTTAAAGATTTTACCGGCATAGACGCGCTCGCCTTCGAACACCAGACTGGCGTAATGCAGCCCGTGGCTTAACGTATGCGCTTTTGCATCGCGCCATGGCACAATCTCGCCATCCATCCAAATGCTACCATCGCGATCATCAAACGGAATCAATGCCATATCCTGCTCTCCCTAAAAACAGCCAAAGCGTTTATCTCACGAATTTAAATGGTTCCATTTCGGCCATTTCATGCTAAAGACTATACGTCTTTTTACCACTCACATTCTATATTGGTCAACATGGCTGACGTAAAACCAATTGGCAAGGCTCTTTTTCTCCGCGAAGAAGAATTGCGCCTCGGCATTGAATTAATGTTTTTCGCTTACCGCGATTTCACCGGTGAAGCCGACTCGATTCTTGCTGAACAGCATATGGGGCGTGCGCATCATCGGGCAATCTATTTTATTGGCCGCAACTCCGGGATCACGGTCAGTGATCTTTTGACCATCCTTTGCATCACCAAACAAAGCCTGTCGCGTGTTCTGTCTGGATTAATGCAAGATGGCTATGTCTTTCAAAAGCCCGGCGCAACTGACCGCCGCCAGCGTTTGCTGTATCTTACCGAAACCGGCATCGGGCTTGAGTCACGCCTAACCTCATTGCAAGGCCGCCGGTTTGCCGCTGCCTATCGTGAAGCCGGTGTTGATGCGGTTGATGGATTCCAACGGGTATTGCGGGGATTGCTCGACAGCGATACGATTGACCAGATCGCTCAGCAAGATCAGACACGCGATATTTGATTGCCATAATTGCGCTTAATTGAATTGACGGGCCTTAAATTCACTTAACCCAGCATTCAATCATAGAGGGGCCTTATGTCAGAGCATCACATCCTTGTCATCGATGATGATGAACGGCTTCGCATTCTGCTTCGGCGGTTTCTCGAAGAAAGTGGCTTTCGCGTCACTGATGCTGGCAATGCCAGCGAAGCACGCAAAATTCTGCAAGGCATTGCCTTTGATCTTTTGGTTGTCGATATCATGATGCCTGGTGAAACAGGACTTGAATTTTTAGCTGATATTCGAAAAGACAATGCAGTCCCTGCCCTGTTTCTAACAGCAATGTCCGAAACGGAAAATCGCATTGAAGGGCTAGAGGCTGGTGCTGATGATTATATGTCAAAGCCATTCGAACCGCGCGAACTTGTGCTGCGGATCAAACGTATTCTCCAGCGCAATCGCAGCAATGACCATTTTGACATGCAAATAAATTTTGGCCCCTTTCTGTTTGATCCCGATACCGGCATGCTATCAAAATCAGGCGACCGGTTGCATATCACAACGGCAGAGCAGCAGCTTTTGACCAGTTTTGGTAAACGCCCCAATCAAATCCTATCACGTGATGATCTTGGCGCGACGCTTGATGGGCGCATGGAAGGCCGGTCAATTGATGTGGCTGTTGCCCGACTTCGCCGCAAGCTAGAGCCTGACCCGCGCCATCCTGTTTACCTGCAAACTGTGCGGAACCGTGGCTGGATGCTGCGCACCGACACTGCCGCACCAAAACGTTAGGCAGGGTTGATCATGCAATTGCGCGAATTTCTTCCCAAAACCCTGTTTGGCCGAATGCTGTCAATCATCTTGATGCCGATGATTTTTGTGCAGGTCATTACCGTTTTCATTTTCTATGAACGTCACTGGGATACTGTCACCCGCCATATGGCGCAAAACCTAGCTGGCGAAATGGCCTTGCTGGTTAGTGGTATCGGCACGAATCCAGATCCGGCCAGAATCGCGGCTGTTACCGAAAAAGGCTGGCAATATTTTAGCTTTCCGATCGACTTTCAAACGAACGCGGTTTTGCCTGCCACCTCAATTCACCCGCCGAAAACCTATGCCGAAACCATGCTTCGGCGTGAATTGAAACGACAGATCAAACTGCCCTGGGTTCTTGATATCAGCACTGACCCAAATCTGATTTTCATTGACCTGCAAATAGAAAATGGCGTTTTGCGGATTTACGCAAGTCGCAAACGAATCTTTAGCTCAACAAGCTGGACCTTTATTGGCTGGACAGTTGGCAGCTCGATCATTCTGTTTGGCATTGCCTTGATGTTCCTTCGCGGACAGGTGCGCCCGATCCACCGACTGGCCGCAGCTGCGCGCCAGCTCGGGATTGGGCGGACAGCTCCCGATTACCGGCTCGAAGGCGCGCGCGAGGTTCGGCTTGCTGGCCGTGCGTTTCAGGCGATGCGCTATCGCATCATGCGGCAATTGAATGAACGTACCGAAATGCTTGCCGGTGTTAGCCATGATTTGCGCACCCCATTGACCCGCATGCGTCTTCAACTGGCCTTGATGACCGATAATGACGATACCAAAGCAATCAGCAGAGATGTTAGCGAGATGGAAGAAATGATTGACGGCTATCTCGCTTTTGCCGCTGGCGAGGGTGATGAGACCCCGCAAGAACTGGCGGTTGATGAGCTTTTGAACCGACTGGTTACACAAGCGCATAAAAGCCACAAATTTGATATCACCCTATCGCAGGTCAAAGATGATATTCCGGCGTTCCCGATGCGGCGCAATGCCATCCAGCGCGCCTTTTCCAACATCATTTCCAATGCCATTCGCTATTCAACCAAAACAATTGTGGCAATCCGCATGCGCAACGATGAAGTGATCATTACCTTTGATGATAATGGCGCTGGCATTCCGCAAGAACGCCGCGCCGACGCAATACGGCCCTTTATCCGGCTTGAAGAATCACGCAACCGACGCACCGGCGGTGCCGGTCTCGGCCTGTCGATTACCAGTGATGTGATCCTAAGCCATGGCGGCGAGCTAGCGCTCGGTGACTCGCCGCTTGGCGGGCTTCGTGTTGCGGTCAAATTACCTGTCTAGAATAGTTTCCCGCCATCCGGCACCGGATGATCAGGCGTGACCAGTACAACCTCGCCTGCGGCATCCGGCACACCAAGCGTCAATACTTCTGACATAAATGGCCCAATCTGGCGCGGCGGAAAATTAGCCACTGCCAAGACTTTTTTGCCAATCAATTCATCTAGCTGGTAATGAGTGGTGATTTGCGCTGATGATTTGCGTATTCCAAGCGGCGCGCCAAAATCAATCTCCAGCTTATAGGCGGGTTTGCGCGCTTCGGGAAAGGGCGTGGCCGCAACAATCGTTCCGCATCTGATATCAAGTTTAAGAAAATCTTCAAATGATGCCTCAGTCATTATCGACACCATACCGCCTCGCTGATGCGTCATCATGATGATCTTGATCGGCATGCTTGCCGCCAAACAGGCGAAGGCTGACACCCCATTCTTCGGCTTTCACCATCCGTTGATCGAGCATTTTCATCGTTGCTGCAAGATCAGGGCTGTCATCTTTCATCCAAACGCGTGCCGTTGCCAAAAATACCGCAACAACCCCTTTGACCCGCAACATGCCTTTTAACCCATGCGCGGAATCACCAGCCATCACCAGAACACGCCGCACCACGGCTTCCAGCCCATCAAGCAAACGCAACGCCAATTCAGGATGGCGGCGAGCCGACCGGTTCAACTGATCAATCTGCGCGCGATATGGGGCATAGGTTTCAAACCGGTGAAGCAAGCCTTCGATGATTTTCTCGCGGATAGATACCTCGCCAGCATCTTCAATATCGTCAAAGCTTTCCATGACTGATTGGCGATCCAGCGCGGCCATCTTGGCCAGAACCAGCCGTTGCACACTGCCGCCAAGCGTTCCTGTAAAACCATACTCAATGCCTGCCATATCGGCAACCATATCAAGGCCAATCTTATCAATATCATGCGTGGCCAAAAGCGCCCATGCCGCATCGGCAAGCGCGGCGCGTTTTTCATCATTTGAGTGCGGCGAGGCAGAATCCTGCAACATCAGACATCCTTTTCATAAAATTTTAAAACAGCCTGAACAGATGATGGCACTGCTCAGCAGGCACTATAAATATAGCACAGATTCGACACGAATTCTAAATAGAGGATTTTTTGGCTGTCTTTTGGCCTATTCGCCAAGTTCGATTGACCGCGCTTTTGCCGCGGCAACTGCCTTTGTCATCAGGCTTGCCAACCCGTCATCGGCCATCAAAACCGCCAGTGCCGCCGCCGTTGTACCGCCTTTGCTTGTCACATTTTCACGCAGAATAGAAGGTGCTGCATCAACCGCCGCCATCAGCGCGCCAGCGCCACAAACCGTTGCCTTTGCCAATTCAGCTGCCAAATCATCGGGAAGCCCTGCTTTGATGCCTGCCTCGGTCATGGCTTCGACCAGTAAAAACACATAGGCAGGCCCCGATCCAGACAAGGCGGTAACGCCATCCATCAAGGCTTCATCTTGAACATGCACAACCTGCCCAACAGCCGCCAAAAGCTGGCTTGCCAGATCACGCGCCTGATTTGATGAAACAGCATAAAGCGCGGTGATGCCTTTGCCAATCGCCGCCGGCGTATTCGGCATCGCCCTGATGACAATCGCATCATCACCAAGCCGCTGTTTCAACCAGCCTGTTGAAATGCCAGCAGCGATCGAAAGATAGGCGCAATCAGCATGTTTCATCACGCCAAGACCGGCGATAGCGTCATCCATCATTTGTGGTTTAACGGCAAGAACGATCATTGTGCTAACCGGTGCGCCATCGGCAATCGCCGCCGCACAATCGGCATAAAGCCGAACAGCCTTTTGCCCTTGCAGCCAGCCAAGATGGCTTTGATGCGGTTCGATAATGGTAAAATTGGCGTCAAGGTTGGTGTCGGCAAGCCAGCCTTCCAGCATCGCACTTCCCATTTTACTCCACCCCAACAACGTGATCTGCTTCTGCAAGAACGGATG
>CAJYBL010000108.1 GCA_913064995.1 uncultured Alphaproteobacteria bacterium | reverse complement strand
GTGACCCCGACCATAATTTGATCGAAATTTCCAACTATATCTGACAAAACAAACCCTATTCAGCAGCCATATCAATTGGTGGTGGTAGGGTTGAAATTTGCTCAATAATCGCAGTGATTTGCGGCGCAAAGCGCGAATGATTTGCTGCCCTGACATGACCATAGCCGCGAATCTTCAGCATCAGCTCAAGCGCTGTTTCGATTTTATTCTGCCGGTCAGGTGATGCCGCTATGCCAAGCGCGTCAAGCCAATCAATGACCATGTCACGATAAGCGCGTTCGGCGCGCCGATCGGTTGTATAGCCAAAAGGATCAGCCCAGCTATCGCGCAGCCATGATAGGCGTGCAAGACCGCGCAAATAAGGTGTCAACCAGTGGCCAAAACGTACCTTGCGCGGGCTGCCATCACGCGCTTTTAGCCATGCCAGCATCGGCGGGGCAAGATGATAGGAAATGGCGGCATCCTTACCAGCTATTGCGGCAATCTTTGCGGTAAAATCGGCGCTGGTTAAATGGCGCGCCACTTCATATTCATCCTTGATTGCCATCGCCCGATATAGCGCCCGCGCTGCCGCCACACCAATTTCGCTTGATAGACTATCCTGGCTTTTTAGCCGTGCCATAAATTGCTTAATGATTGTTTCATAGCGGGCGGCATAGGCGGCATTCTGATAGCTTGTTAATTGCGCGGTAAAATAGGCAACGGCCCTATCAGGATCGGTCAGTGTGGCCTCATTTTGCGGGATCGTTGTGAGCGCATCAAGACAGGCAAATAGCTTGTCTGGCGCATGCGCCAGCAACCGGCCCCATCGCAATGCGGCAAGGTTATTATCAAGTGATGTGCCATTCAGCCGCAAGGCTGCCTCGACTGCGTCAATGCCAAGCGGGATAAACCCTTTTTGAAGCGCCCAACCAAGCATGATGATATTGCTTGATGTCGTGCTTCCCAAAAGCTGATTGGCAAGCGATGAAATGGCCCATTTGACGATATGATCTGGATTCATAGCCGTGCCAAGACGGGTTATCACAAGCGGCATATCTACAATGCTTCCAATGCCGACGCCGGCAACGCCGACCGGATCAATATTATCATTGAGAATGGCACGGCTTTGGGTTTTGTTTAGAAGGCCAAGAACCATATCATTTGCCGCCACCACCGCATCACAGCCAATCAACAAATCAGCTTCATGGCTTGGTAGCCGCACCATATGACCATCAAGTGATTGATCGCGGGCAAGCCTGATTTGCGAGGTGACGCCACCGTTTTTTTGCGACAGGCCGGTTTGATTGACCGCGGTTCCGGCAATGCCATCAACCCTTGCGGCCATAATCAAAATACCGGCAAGCGTGGAAACGCCGGTACCACCAATGCCAGCAATGAAAATATTACAAATATCGCCGTTGGCTGGTGGTGGCACTGGCAGTGTTATATCTTCTGGAAAAGCTGGCTTTATATATGTCTTTGCCGGGGTTGACTGATCGCTTTTTTCGTCTTTTTTGACCGTCACAAAGCTTGGGCAAAACCCGTTCAGACAAGATATATCCTTATTGCATAAGCTTTGGTCGATCTGGCGTTTTTCACCTTCGGGTCGCATCAAGGGTTTGACAGCAACACAATTTGATTTGACCGCACAATCACCACAGCCTTCACAGACAGCGTCATTGATTATGATTGTTTCGGGTTTATCAGCAATCAGTCCGCGCTTGCGTTTGCGGCGTAATTCGGTTGCACAGCCCTGAACATAAATGATTGCGGTAACGCCCGCGATTGATTTGAGTTCCTGCTGCAATGCCATCATATCTTGGCGATCATAAAACTGGCAATTGCTGGCCCAATTGGCACCTGTCAGCAACGCATCTGGCGCTTCACTGACAACAGCGATTTTGACCACGCCTTCGGCGGCAAGTTGGCGTGAAATAATCCATGGTGGTTGTCCGCCCTCAACCGTTTGGCCGCCGGTCATTGCCACAGCGCCATTATATAGAATTTTAAAGGTGATATTGACCCTCGCTGCCACCGCTGCGCGAATGCCAAGATAGCCCGAATGAGCATAGGTGCCATCGCCGATATTCTGGAAACTATGGTGATGGCTTGAAAACGGCGCCCGCCCAATCCAGAAGGCGCCCTCACCGCCCATCTGGGTGAAGTTGGTAATGGTGTCAGGCGTTAAAAACCCGCTGATCGAATGACAACCAATGCCCATCCCAACAATTTCACCATCAGGAAGCTTGGTGCTGGAATTATGTGGACAGCCTGCACAATACCATGGCGTGCGCGTGGCTATTTTGGGAAGGTCGGCTGTGGTGATGTCTGGCTTTATGATTGGGCGCATTGCCATGCCATGTGCGTTCGCACGTTCGCTTATTGCCGTCATTAAAATGGCATGGGTAATTTCGCCAGTTTCTGGCAAAAGGCGCGATCCGTCTGGGGCTAATTTGCCGGTAATCACCGCCCGTTCGGCAAGATTGACCACCGCCCGCGCCACTTGATCTTCAACGATGGGGCGTTTTTCCTCAACCACCATCACCTCATCATAATATTTGGTAAAATCAATAAGGCTCGCTGGATCAACTGGCCATGGCATGACAACAGAAAACAGGCCAATGCCGGCTTTTGCCGGATCATCAATGCCCAGGCTAGCAAGCGCGTCATTGACCTCATAAGTTGTTTTGCCAACCGTTATGATGCCCAGCTTGCCAATGGCTGGCTGCCTGCCGATTATACTGTTGATATTCTGCGCTTTTTGAAACTTGCGAACGGCTGGAAGCCGAAAATTAAACAGCCTATCTTCACGAACCAATGCCGGATCATGCCGGCCAATATGAACCGGTCCAGATTCATTGTTTGCGGTGATTTTGGGACGAATCTGGTCAAGATCAATAATGCTGCTTGTATCGGCCGTATCGACAACAATTTTCATCCCAACACAGCATCCCGCCAAACGCGATAAAGCAAAAGCCTGCAGCCCCATTGGAATAATGTCATGGATTGATCGCGGGTAGAAAAATGGCACACCGGCGGCAATGAAGGTCTGTTCGGACTGATAGGCAAGGGTTGATGATTTGCCCGTGGCATCATCGCCGACCGCCAATACCATGCCACCATATTTGGCAACGCCGCCCATATTGGCGTGGCGAATGGCGTCAAGCGCGCGATCAAGCCCAGGCCCTTTGCCGAACCAAAGACCAAATACCCCATCAATTTCGGGCTGATCATATAGATGGATATGCTGGCTTCCCCAGATTGCGGTTGCCGCCAGCTCTTCATTGATTGCTGGCTGGAATGTCACTCCATCTTTTTCCAGCAGATCAAGATTGCGATTTAATTCGAGATCAAGCCCGCCAAGCGGCGACCCCGGATAGCCACTGACAAGGCCACGGCTATTGATTCCCTGTTCGCGGTCAAGGCGCGCCTGTTCAAGAAGAAGGCGAACCAATGCCTGTGTTCCGGTCATGTAGGCCGGACCATGGCGGTTTATGTAGCAATCTTGAAGCCGTATTTCGTCCATCAAACACCTTTTGCTCACATTGGTGGCCGCGACTATGTCAAATTAGTTAACCATAATTAACAAGACCATAAAAATATGTTTTTGCATGATAATGATTTTCTTCTGGTTGTTTTTCAATGCAAGTTCGACCTTGGCAAGCTGTTTTTGATTGGCCAATATATCTTGCTGACTCAAAGCGGGTGGGCCATGATAAGCAGCAGCGCAAAATGCTAATCACGCGCGAAAATCACAAGACAAAGGCAGAATGAATGGCAGACCAGTTTGATTATGTGATTGTGGGTGCGGGAACTGCCGGTTGCGTTTTGGCAAACCGGTTAACTGCGTGTGGTAAATATACTGTCTGTCTTTTGGAGGCGGGCCCCCCAGATTGGAACCCAATGATCCATATTCCAGCTGGTTTTATGAAAACGATAGCAAACCCGTCAGTTAATTGGTTGTATCAGAGCGAGCCATGTCCAGGCACAAATGGGCGTACGATCCCAATGCCGCGAGGTAAGGTTCTTGGAGGGTCAAGCTCAATCAACGGCTTGATTTTTAACCGTGGCCAGAAAATGGATTTCGATGTCTGGGCGCAAAAAGGAAATCGGGGCTGGTCATATGATGACGTGCTTCCTTATTTTCGCCGTTATGAGTCCCACGAGGATAGTCCAGATGCGAGCTATCGAGGCCAGACGGGTGAAATGACTATTACTGACCTTAAATGGCGTGATCCTCTTTGTGAGGCGTTTATAAAGGGAGCAGAGAGTATCGGTATCCCAAGAAACCCTGACTATAATGGTGCATATCAGGAGGGAACTTCTTATGTTCAGCGCACGTCAACTGGAAAATTACGAATGAGCGCAGCGCGGGCTTTTTTGAAGCCAGCTCGAAAACGGCAGAACCTTCGTGTGATAACTAATGCGCATGCAACAAAGATTTTGCTTGATGGAAAGCGAGCAATTGGCGTCGCTTATAATCGAGGTGGAGCCAATGGTCGCCCAGAACAGGTTTATGCGGGTCGTGAGGTAATTATTGCTGGCGGCACAATCAATTCACCGCAATTACTGCAACTATCTGGCATTGGCTCAGCCAAACTGCTCAATGACCTTGGAATTAAGGTTGCGCATGACTTAGCTGGTGTTGGAGAAAATTTACGTGACCATTATGGCGCTCGCCTTACGGCACGTGCTAAAAATGTAAATACCATAAATGAGTTAGCGCAAGGACCTAAATTAGTTGGGGAGATTGTCAAATATTTTCTTGGGAGACGTTCAATTCTTGAGTTAGGGCCGACGCTGGTTTACTGCTTTTGGCACTCAGACGAAATGATTCGTAATGCAGACCTCCAGATTAGCTTCACTCCCGCGAGTTATAAAGAAGGCAAGCAAGCCAAGCTTGACAACGAGCCTGGTTTTTCCTTGGCAGCCTGGCAGCAGCGTCCAGAAAGCCTTGGGTATGTGAGAGCAAGGAACAAAAACCCTTTTGAAAAACCTCAAATTCAGCCAAATTATCTCTCTCACGAAGAAGATCGGCGTGTACTTCTTGCCGGCATAAAAGTAAGTCGGCGTTTGATGAATACTGAAGCTTTGGCGCCGTACTTTGATTATGAAGGCTATCCTGGAGTTCATATTCAAAATGACGATGAATTGCTTGACGTCGCGCGCCAGCGCAGCACAACACTTTATCATTTGATGGGCACTTGCCGAATGGGGACAGAGACTGATCCGACCGCGGTCGTTGATGATAAACTGCGTATCCATGGCTTACAAAATTTACGCGTCATTGATGCGTCAATAATGCCGTCTATGCCATCAGCAAATCTAAATGCTGCGGTTATGATGATTGCAGAAAAAGGCGCTGATATGGTCCTTGGCAAGCCGCCGCTTTAAGCCAAATTTGTGCCGCTAACATCACGCCTTGGTGAAGAATAAGTTGTCATGGTTGGATGAGGTGCGCTATGTCTTTAGGCACTGTTTATGTGTTTGAAAATTTTGTTTTTGATTTAGTGAAAAGGTCTCTTTATGCGCAGTT